>NZ_SPVF01000226.1 GCF_004614185.1 Zemynaea arenosa
CCTCGAGAAAGGCTCTGCGGCCGGTAAGCCGGGCGAGGGCAAACCGTCCATCCAGCTGGCGCGGGCTCTGGTGCCGTCGGCGTCTGCCAAACCGGGCAAGCTGGTGACCGATGGCGCGCCGCTGGCCGCCGCCGCGGAGCCAGCCGCCGGCGCCAGCTGTGACGCTGCGGCGTCTGCCGGCAAGTCGGGCGGGCAGACCGTCCCGCCGACCGGTGAAATGCGCCAGGTCGGCGGCAAAGGCCGCCTGCAGTTCTTCACCGCGCCCGCGACTGGCTGTGAAAAGCGCGGCCTGTTCGTGGTCACCGGCGACCTGCTGGACGCGCACACGGTCTACCAGAACTTCACCTATGTGCGCTACGTGAACCCGAAAAACGGCCGTGCGGCCGAAGGCTGGGTCCAGAGCGAGCGCCTGACTGCCCCCAGCCGGACGCTGGCCGACAAGGACTGAAGGTCGTAGTCGCCAGCCCGCTCGGGCTGGTACACAATCTCGATGGCTTCGACCGTGAAGGTGCGGCCATCGGGATGCGTCCACTGGATGCGATCCCCCTCCCACAGCCCCAGCAGGGCGCTGCCGACCGGTGACAGCACGGACAGCGTGTCCGGCGCCTGCGCCAGATCCTTCGGGTACACCAGCCTGCGGCACAGCTCCGTGCCGTCCTCCAGCAGGCGGAACTTAACTTGCGAATTTAACGTACGACCTTTGGGTGGCATCTCCCAAGGCTCGACCGCGTTCGCGCGCACCAGCTCCTCCGACAGCGCCGCCGTGTGCGCGGCCGACGGTAATTTGGTCAACAAAATATCGATCCGGTTGAAATCGACGGACGAGATGGTGATGTCCGGGTTCATGTTTTGCTTCTCAATCTTGATTCAGTCCTCGGCGAGGACGGTTGTCATGCGCGCCTCAAGGGTGGAGGCGACACGGAATCGTGCAGAGGCTCGGCAAGCAGGCGTCAACGCTTGCCGAGCTTAAGCAAGCCGGGCAAGGATGCGGGGAGGAAGTGGGTGGCCGGGGTGGACATGGCGAATTGATTATACCCCCGTGGTTGGCGCACTCGCCGAGACACCGTGTATAGTTCAGCAGGTCACATTATTTACTGAACAACACGGCGCCGGGAACTGTCATGGGATTTTGTAAGCGATGAACACTCTGCTTCGCCTGCTTCTGCTTCTCGCTCCGCTCGTTGCTTTCGCTAGCGGTGGCCCCGATCCCATCGTCGGAACGTGGCAGCATACGCTCATCGTGCAGGTGGCAGACGGCAAGGTCGTCCGGCGAGAACAGGCGACGGATGGCTCCAGCATGGAATTCCGCGCGGACGGCACATGGACCTTGTCCAGTCCTCAGAATCAGGCTTCCGGCACCTATCGTCGGCTGGATCGGGACCGCATCGAAACCACAATCACCGGTTCGGACCACCCGCGGCAGATTGGCGACGCCTCGGTGAAGCGTGCGGTCGTGCAGAACGACAGCCTGATCCTGACCGTTGACTATGACAGCGAGAAGATGAAAGTCTTCCCTGCACGCGCCGACGGGACGCGCCCGCAGTCCATGTCTGTTACCTCGACGTTTCGCCGCGCACGGTGAACACATTTAGAGCCTGCATTGGCTCCCTTCACTGATCCCGGTCGCATCCTGAAAGTGAACTGAAATCGTCGACGTACTGCAAGACTGGAAGTTACAGCGAGAGCAATTCACTCTCCGGCCAATCTCATGACTCGTACACATGCAATTTTGTTCGTAGCGACGTTGATAATCTGTAGTGTTGTAGCCGCGTGTAGCCACCGAGCGTTTCGGATCGAAGAAGGATTCGCTGCGATCACTCCTAGGGAGACAATAGATCAGATCGTCAATCGACTTGGCAGACCAGACATGCGAGAAACCACGCATCCATTTACCCGATATGCCAGCGTACCGTGCGTAGAACCCTGCAAACTACGGCTCTGGTGGGAACATCCAATATTGAAGGGCTTGGAGGCGTGGTCCGTCGAGATCAACAGCAAAGGCACCGATATCCGCAAGGCGCACTTTGTATCCCCATGACGCGATTGAAACAGAACCAAGGGTAGCTATATGGGCAAGAACCGCCTGGAAGCCTTCAGCGATGGCGTCATCGCGATCATCATCACGATCATGGTGCTGGAGCTGAAAGTGCCGCATGGGGCGACGATCGAGACGCTGCTGCCGCTGTGGCCGATTTTCGTCAGCTACGTCCTCAGCTTCGTCTACGTCGGCATCTACTGGAACAATCATCACCACATGTTCCACGCCGTGCAGCGTGTGAGCGGCGATGTGCTGTGGGCGAACCTGCATCTGCTGTTCTGGCTGTCGCTGATCCCCTTCGTCACCGGCTGGATGGGCGAGAACCATTTCGATACGCTGCCCGTCTCGGCCTACGGTGGCGTTCTGCTGATGTGCGCGATTGCGTATTCGATCCTGGCGCGGCGCCTGGTCCGTCACCACAACACGGCCCTGCAGCGCGCCATCGGCAAGGACGCGAAAGGCTGGCTGTCGATTGCGATGTATTTGCTCGGTATCGGCTTGTCGTGGGTGCAGCCCTGGCTGGGAGCGCTCGTGTATGCCGCCGTGGCCGCGATGTGGCTGATTCCGGATCGCCGCATTGAAGGCCATCTCGCGGCCGAAGACAATCACAACAAGGAATAAATATGCTTCGGTGGAGCGCCTACGCTGTGCTGGCGCTGGCAGGCAGCGCCGCGCATGCCGCCGACCCCGCCAGCGTCAGCTTCCAGCACAACGACTGGGAACTCGCCTGCGACAACACCCGCACCTGCCGCGCCGCGGGCTACCAGCCGGACGACCAGGACGAGAATCCGGTGTCGGTGCTGCTGACCCGGCACGCAGGACCGAACCAGCCGGTCTATGGCGAGGTTCAGTTCGGCACTTACGGCGACAATGCGCCGGACGTTCCGGCCACCGTCACGCTGAAGATCAATGGCCGCGCTGCCAGCACGATCAAGCGCGACAAGAACCGCAACTTTCATCTCACGTCCGCCCAGGTCGCAGCGCTGCTCGCGGTCCTCAACAAAACCACCACGGTCGAATTCGTCGCCGGCGAGACCACCTGGACGCTGTCGACCAAAGGCGCGTCCGCCGTGCTGCTGAAGATGGACGAATTCCAGGGCCGTCTCAACACGCCGGGCGCGCTGGCGCGCAAGGGTACGCAGCCTGAAGACAAGGTGCTGCCGCCGCTCGCGCTACCGGTGATCGTGGCTGCTGCGGTGCCGAAAGCCCTCGACAAGGCGGCGCTGGCCGCGCTGGACCGCAAGGCCATCACGGCTGAACTGCGCAAGGCCATCAAGCTGGAAGACTGCGACGAACTCGCGACCATTGGCAGCGCCGAGAACCCGCTGGACATTGCGCCGCTCAGCAACGGCAAGCTGGTGGTCTCCGCCACCTGCTGGCGCGCCGCCTACAACACGGGCAGCGCCTTCGCCGTGATCAACGCGCAGGCGCCGTATGCGCCTGTCATTGTGACGACACTGGCCAATGACTACGCCGATGGCGTGATCGGCGCCAGCCAGAAGGGCCGTGGGCTGGGCGACTGCTGGTCCAGCGAGGACTGGACCTGGGACGGCGCCCGCTTCGTGCACACCCACGCGACCTGGACCGGCATGTGTCGCTTGATCGCTCCCGGCGGCGCCTGGGATCTGCCAAGCCTGGTTACCACAGTCAAAGCGGTGCCGGGACAGAACGCAGCGGACAAGGGCAAATAAACGGTCGAGCGGCGCATCCTGAGCGGTAGACCGTCGACTTCTGAGCGCCGCGCTACCAGCGACCATAGTGATTGACTACGCCGCGCCAGAACGCGTCGGCATCCTTGC
Organism: Zemynaea arenosa; assembly: GCF_004614185.1. Lineage (GTDB taxonomy): Bacteria > Pseudomonadota > Gammaproteobacteria > Burkholderiales > Burkholderiaceae_D > Telluria > Telluria arenosa. The sequence goes on from NZ_SPVF01000226.1 coordinate 3,838, forward strand.
CCAAAGTGGTGCCGCCGGCTTTGGCGGTGGCGTTGGCCGCCGTCTGCACCAGCACCAGCTTGAGGGCCGGGTCGATCAGGATCATCTGGCCGTACACGCCGATCATGGCGAAACGGCGCTTCTCGGTGGGGAAGGTCCAGAACTGGTACGAATAGCCGTAGTACGGCGTGGCCACATGCGGACGGAAGGCTTCCGGCGCGCGGCGCCAGTCGGTGGCCTCCATCAGGTAGTCCTTCGGAACGATCTCCTTCTGCGCCGGATCGTCCGGCCGCACGCCGTCGTTGGCGAGCACGATGCCGAGGCGCGCGTAGTCGTGCAGGGTGGCGTTGAAATTCCCGGCCGCGCGTTCCAGGCCGGTGCGGTCCGCTCGCCACAGGGCTGACGTCTCCGCGCCGATCGGCTGCCACAGGCGGGAGGTCAGGTACTCGCTCAGGTTCATGCCGGTGGCGCCGCGCAGGACGGCGGCCAGCACCTCGGTCTCCGCGCTGGCGTAGGCAAAGCGCGTCCCTTGCGGCGCATCGCGGACCGTGATGGTGGGGGCCGCGTTTTCGACACCGCCGCGGATCACCGCGCGCGCCCAGCGCTCCAGGTCATCGTTGCCGTCGTAGCGCTCCTCGAAGTGGGCGCCGGAGGACATGCGCAGCAGGTTGCGGATGGTGGTCTCGCCATACAGGGTGCCGGCGGTCTTGGGGAGGTAGTGGTCCACGCGGTCGTCCAGCGAGGCGATCTTCCCCTCGCGCAGGGCGATGCCGACGGCCAGCGAGACGATCGACTTGGCCATCGAATTGGAGACGAAGCGCTGCATGGGCGTGCGGTCGTACTGGTAGCGCTCCACCTGCACCACGCCGTCCTTGATGATCATGAGGCCCATGATGCGCTGGCGTGCCAGGTAGTCGCTGACGGTGAGGTTGATGCGGCCGTCCCCGCTCCAGCGAATCGAAGGCTCGCTCGCGGCGCGGGGCAGTGGCATCGGCGCGGTGCTTGGCGCCAGCACGTTGGCTTTACCGCCGAAAATGCCTTCGATCTCGCCTTGCGCCGTGAAGGAGCCGACACGTACCGCCTCGTCGTAGAACCAGTTCTTGGCCGTGCCGACCGGGTAGCCTTGAGCCTTGCCCAGTTTGTCTTCGTCGGGGGCCGCACAGGCTGCAGTGGCGGCCGTGGCAAACAGCAGTACATACAGGGGAGAGCGCATTCCCGCGTCCTTATCAGGGTGACAGCCCGACAGCTTACCTCGGCCGTGCCCTGCCATGTGCAGCCGAAAGATTGCCCATCAGACAGGAAGGTGTGTATAGTTGCCCGACCCTTAACCTTGTTGAAAGTGCACCATGACCGACAACGTTTATGCCGCCCCGCAGGCGAACATGTCGTCCGCCAGCGACCAGTCCGGCGACACCCGCTTCTTTGTGGTGTCGACCACCAAGCTGGCGGTGATGTACCTCGGCACGTTCGGCATTTACCTGCTGTACTGGTACTACAAGCAGTGGGAGCTGTACAAGGAAAGCCAGCCATTCGATTCCCCGGCAGGCAAGATCTGGCCTGCCATGCGCGCCATTTTTTCGTTTCTGTTCACGCACGCTCTGTTCGGCAAGGTGAAGGCGGCGCAGCCGGACCACCCCGCGGTCGCAGCGTGGTCGCCGATGCGGGATGCGACGCTGGTGGTGCTGCTGATGTTCGGGCCGATGATCCTGTCCTGGACCATGCCTGGTCCGCATTCGCCCCTCACGCCGCGGCTGATCGCCATGGCGCTGATGTTCCCCATCGCCACCGTGCTGTGCCGCGTGCAGGCGCGCATCAATGCCGTCTGCGGGGACGAGACGGGCGCGGCGAACCGGCACATCACCGGCGCCAACATCGCATGGCTCGTGCTGGGCTCCCTGGGCTGGCTCATCTTTGGCCTGGCCGGGATCGGCCTGCTGCTCGGAATGAATGAGTCCGGCGCGGACGGGTACTGAGCGTCACATGCATACATCCGCGTCCGTGACTGTGGCGGATGCGCCTGCTATTATCGGCGGCTGAGCTGGCCCGTGCGGCCAGCGTTTCTCAATGACCCGAGACACTTCATGACCCGTCGTCCCCAACTGCTCCTGATCGCCGCCAGCCTGGCGCTGATCCCCGCGGCGCATGCCGCCACCACGCCGGCCGCCAAGCCGGTGACCGCCACCGCTGTCACCGCCAAGCTGGATGCGTCCAACCCGTTCGCGAAAGTCAGCCCGCTGCCGCTGCGCTACCCGCAGTTCGACAAGATCAAGGACGAGCACTTTCTGCCCGCCTTCACCGCCGGCATGGCCGAGCAGCTGAAGCAGATCGACGCCATCGCCAGCAACCACAATGCGCCGAGTTTTGACAACACCATCGTGGCGATGGAACGCTCCGGCCAGCTGCTGACGCGGGTGGTCACCACCTTCAGCAACCTGCAGGGCGCGAACACCAACGACACGCTGGACGCGATCGACCGCGAGATCCAGCCCAAGCTGGCTGCGCACAACGACGCGATCTACATGAACGAAAAGCTGTTCAAGCGCGTGCAGACCCTGTACGACAAGCGCGATGCGCTGAAGCTGGACGCCGAATCCAAATACCTGCTGGAGCGCTACTACAAGGACTTCGTGCGCGCGGGTGCCAAGCTGTCGGCGGCGGACAAGGACAAGCTCAAGGCCCTGAACAGCGAGATGGCCGGCCTGCAGTCGCAGTTCTCGCAGAACGTGCTGAAGGAGATGAACGCCTCGGCCCTGGTGGTCGACAAGCGCGAGGACCTGGCGGGCATGCCGGAAGCGGACATCAACGCCGCCGCGGCAGCCGCCAAGGCCAAGGGCATGGACGGCAAGTACCTGATCGCGATCTCCAACACCACCGGGCAGGCACCGCTCGCGGTGCTGACCAACCGCGAAGTGCGCGCGCAGCTGCTGGCCGCCTCGATGGCGCGCGGCAGCCATGGCGGGGAGTTCGACAACCGCGAACTGGTGCGCAAGCTGGCCACCCTGCGTGCGCAGAAGGCCGCGCTGCTCGGCTTCGAGACCTACGCCGCCTATTCGCTGGACGACCAGACCGCGAAGGACACCGCGACCGTCAACAAGCTGCTGGCCGAACTGGCCAAGCCTGCGGTGACCAACGCACGCAAGGAAGCGGCGGACATGCAGCAGCTGATCGATGCCGACAAGGGCGGCTACCAGCTGGCGCCGTCCGACTGGGCCTACTTCAGTGACAAGGTGCGCGCGCAGCGCTATGCCTTCGACGAGAACCAGCTCAAGCCCTACCTGGAGCTGGACAACGTGCTGACCAAGGGCGTGTTCTTCGCCGCGAACAAGCTGTATGGGATCAGCTTCAAGGAGCGCAAGGACCTCCCGGTGTACAACCCGGACGTGCGCGTGTTCGACGTCTTCGATACCGACGGCAAGCAGCTCGCGATCTTCCTGTTCGACCCCTACGCACGCTCCAACAAGAACGGCGGCGCGTGGATGAACGAGTACGTGTCCCAGAGCGGGCTGCTGGGCACCAAGCCGGTGGTGGCCAACCACGTCAACATTCCCAAGCCCGCGGCGGGCCAGCCTACGCTGCTGACCTGGGATGAAGCCAAGACCATGTTCCACGAGTTCGGTCACGCGCTGCATGGCATGTTCTCCAACGTGAAGTACCCGCGCTTTGCGGGCACCAATGTGCCGCGCGATTTCGTCGAGTACCCGTCGCAGGTCAACGAGATGTGGGCGGCGTGGCCGGAAGTCCTGGCCAACTACGCCAACCATTACCAGACCGGCGCGCCGATGCCGAAGGAGCTGCTGGACAAGGTGATCGCTGCTTCGAAATTCAACCAGGGCTTCGCGACCACTGAGTACCTGGCCGCATCGCTGCTGGACCAGCGCTGGCACCAGCTGAAGGCCACCGAGATCCCGGCGGATGTCGTCGGCTTCGAGACTGCGGCGCTGAAGGACGCGGGTGTGGACTTTGCCGCGGTGCCGCCGCGCTACCGCACCACCTACTTCTCGCACGCCTTCGCGGGCGGCTATTCGGCGGGCTACTACTCCTACCTGTGGGCCGAGAAGCTGGATGCGGATTCGGTCGAGTGGTTCAAGGAGAACGGCGGCCTGCTGCGCAAGAACGGCGACCATTTCCGCAGCACGCTGCTGTCGCGCGGCGGCACGGCGGATGCGCTGGAGATGTTCCGCAATTTCCGCGGGCGCGAGCCGGTGATCCAGCCGCTGTTGATCCGCCGCGGGCTGACTGCGCAGTGATGTTCTCGCAGTGATGATCGCGCAGTGATGATCGTCTAAGCGCTTGACTTGTCTATGGCCTGCGGCTTCATCATGCAGGCCATGGACGATCTGACTCTTCTCGCGCAGGTCGAGGCTTGCGCGCTTGACCCTTCTCTCTTCAACCATGCGGGACACGTGCGGCTGGCGCTGGCCTGCCTGCACACTGCCAGCGGTGATGCCGATCTGGCCGCGGCGCGCTGTTGCGCGGCGATCGCCCGCTATGCCACGCATCTCGATGCGGCGGACAAATTCCACTGGACGGTGACCGAAGCGCTGGTGCGGCTGCTGGCGGCCGGGCTGCACGAAGAGATTGCACGCGATGCGCGGGCCTGCCTCGCACGGCACTACAGCGCCGCCGCGCTGGCCGCACCGCAAGCGCGGGCGCATTTCGTTGCGCCGGACCTGCTCCCGCTGCCCGGGTGCGCAGGTGCGCTCGGCTGATCCGGCTCATGCGCTCGCGGGGCGAACCGGCGCGGGCCGCAGCGCCCGCGCTGCATCTGCCGCCACTTGGCGCCGGCTCTGCTAACCTGACGGCATGAGCACCTACTCCATCGGCCAGCTCGCGCGCATCGCCGGCGTGTCTCGCACCACGCTGCTGTACTACGAGCAGGCGGGCCTGCTGGTGCCGCGGGCGCGTAGCGCGGCGGGCTACCGCCACTATGACGAGGCGGCTGCCGAGCGGGCGCGCCGCATCGCGGCCTACCGCGCCACCGGGATGCCGCTGGCGTCCATCGCCGCGCTGCTGGATGGGCAGGCCGCATCCGCCATCGAACAGCGGCTGGGCGAGATCGCGCGCGAAATGGCGCTGCTGCGCGAACAGCAGGCCGTGCTTCTGCGGCTGCTTGGCAAAACCGACGGTGGCCAGATGGACAAGGACCGCTGGACCGCGCTGCTGCGCGAGGCCGGGATGGACGATGCGGCCATGGCGCGCTGGCACGCGCTGTTCGAGCGCCAGTCGCCGGACGCGCACGCATCGTTTTTGCGGTCGCTGGGGCTGGACGACGATGAGGTGTCCCGCATTCGCTCCTGGGCCGCCGGAACCGGCCAAAACGGTGTATAAATGGTTCTCAACCGTCATCATCGAGGCTAGCCATGCAGGAACCGAATTCACCGTCCGACCTGAAAGCGCACCTGGAGAACGTCCACGCCGATGTGGCCGCCACCAACGACGTGAACCCCGAGCTGCGCACCCTTCTGACCCAGCTGGATGGCGACATCCACAGCCTGCTGCAGCGGCGCGCAGCCGAGACCGGCGCCGGGGTGCAGACCGGCGAGGAGCCCAGCCACACCTATGGGCTGGCCGAACGCGCGCAGGAAATCACGGCGCGCTTCGCGGCCGAGCATCCGCGCCTGGAGCCCACGCTGCGGCAGCTGTCGACCATGCTATCCAACATGGGGATTTGATCGACCGGCGCCTGCGCGGCCCTGGCACGGCCAGGGCGCAGGGGCGGGTGACGCTACGGGAAGGCCGGGACGTGTGCGTCCTGGCCGCCGAACTTGATCTCGGGGTGGCGGCTTTCGAGCAGCTCCTCGATCTCGGCCACGCGACGGGCGGGCAGGTCCACGATCAGCAGCACCTGGCCTTGCGCGATCCGCTCCATGAACGGCGCCAGCCGCGAATTCGGGTTGGCCGCGCCATTCATGCCCGAGGCCCAGGTGCCGAACAGCGCACCGCCGAGGCCGCAGGCCAGCACGGTCATCGCGCCCAGGTCCAGACCTTCGGGCGGGAAGGCCGTGATCAGCCCGCCCGTGATCAGGCCGACCAGCCCGCCGACCATCATGCCCATCTGCATAGCGTGGATCAGGTCGGTCTTGTGGAAGGGATTCCCGTCCGGCATATCCTGCGGCAAGGTCCCATCGCGGGCGATGAAGTGCAGGTGGCTTTCGCTGATCCGCTTGAGCAGCAGCTCGTCCAGGATGGCACGCGCGCTGGGGATGTCGGGCAGCATGTAGTACAGGCGGCGGTTCATGGTGGCCTCCTTCATGGGATTGTCACTTTCGTTATAGTCCGCGCAGGGCCCGGGCGCAATCGTCCGCTCTCAGCATTAAGCTTTTGATTATTAAGCCAATTTGCGACACCTGCCCCTGCGGGCAGTAAGGTTTTCCGGTACAATCACGCGGATGAATTCCCCGGTAAACCTGTTCGCGACCGTTCCCAAGCGGTCTGCCCGCGCTGCTGCTGCGCCTTTCCTCCCGATGTCCCGCGCCGAGATGGACAGGCTCGGCTGGGACCAGTGCGACGTCATCCTCGTCACGGGCGACGCCTACATCGACCATCCGTCGTTCGGCATGGCGCTGGTCGGCCGCCTGCTGGAAGCGCAGGGCTACCGGGTCGGCATCATCAGCCAGCCGGACTGGCACTCGGCCGAGCCGTTCCGCGCGCTCGGCAAGCCACGCCTGTACTGGGGCGTCACGGCGGGGAACATGGACTCGATGGTCAACCGCTACACGGCCGACCGCAAGATCCGCTCCGACGATGCCTACACCCCTAACGCCGAACCGAACAAGCGCCCGGACCGTACCGTCACCGTGTACGCCCAGCGCGCGCGGGAGGCATATCCGGACGTCCCGGTCATCATCGGCTCGATCGAGGCCTCGCTGCGCCGCATCGCCCATTACGATTATTGGTCGGACAAGGTGCGCCGCTCGGTGCTGATGGATTCCAAGGCCGACCTGCTCATCTTCGGCAACGCCGAGCGCGCGCTGGTGGACCTGACGCACCGCCTGAATGCGGGCGAGAACATCAAGGACATCCGCCACCTGCGCGGCACCGGCTTCCTGGTGCCGCACGGCTGGCTGCCGTCGCCGGAATGGGGCGTACACAACTCCTCGCGCGTGGACGTGCCGGGCAAGGTCGATCCGCATCCGAACCCGTATGCGATGGCGAACGAAGACAAGACCGCCTGCGCCACTGACGCCGCCAAGGCCGAGGCCGAGGTCGTCAAGCCGATCCGCATCATGACCCGCGAAGAGCGCCAGCAAATGGCGCGCGAGAAGCACGCCCGCACCGTGGTGCGCCTGCCCGCCTACGACGTGGTCAAGGACGACCCGGTCATGTACGCGCACGCGTCGCGCGTGTTCCACCTCGAATCGAATCCTGGCAACGCGCGTGCGCTGGTGCAGCAGCACGGCGAGCGCGACGTGTGGCTGAATCCGCCGCCGCTGCCGCTGCAGATGGACGAGATGGACGGCGTGTACGACCTGCCGTACGCGCGCAGCCCGCACCCAAGCTATGGCAAGGCGCACATCCCGGCGTGGGAGATGATTCGCTTCTCGGTGAACATCATGCGCGGCTGCTTTGGCGGCTGCACCTTCTGTTCGATCACCGAGCACGAAGGGCGCATCATCCAGAGCCGCTCCGAACCGTCGATCCTGCGCGAGATTGAGCACATCCGCGACAAGACCAAGGGTTTCACCGGCACGATCTCGGACATGGGCGGGCCGACCGCCAATATGTACCGCCTGCAGTGCAAGGACAAGAAGATCGAGGAGACATGCCGCCGCCTGTCGTGCGTGTATCCCAGCATCTGCTCCAACCTGAACACCGACCACAGCAAGCTGATCTCGCTGTACCGCAAGGCGCGCGCGATCCCGGGCATCAAGAAGGTGCTGATTTCGTCCGGCCTGCGCTATGACCTGGCGGTGCGCTCGCCCGAGTACGTGAAGGAACTGGTCACGCACCACGTGGGCGGGCTGCTGAAGATCGCGCCCGAGCACTCGGAAGAGAACACCCTGTCCAAGATGATGAAGCCGGGCATGGGTGCGTATGACGAGTTCAAGAAGCTATTCGACAAGTTCTCGCTGGAGGCAGGCAAGAAGCAGTACCTGATCCCCTACTTCATCGCCGCCCACCCGGGCTGCACCGACGAAGACATGCTGAACCTGGCGCTGTGGCTGAAGAAGAACAACTTCCGCCTGGACCAGGTGCAGACCTTCATGCCGACGCCGATGGCGATGGCGACCACCATGTACCACTCGCGCAAGAATCCGCTGCACAAGGTGACGGAGGATTCCGAGGTGGTGGAGACGGCGCGCAGCGGCAAGATCCGCAAGGTGCACAAGGCCTTCCTGCGCTATTACGATCCCGAAAACTGGCCGGTGCTGCGCGAGCACCTGGTCAAGATGGGCCGCGGTGATTTGATCGGCAACGGCGAGCGCCACCTGATCCCGCCGCCGGGCGGCAGCCTGGCGCAACGCGAGGAGCCGGTTGCGGCCGCTCCGGCACGGCGCGGCAACGCCACCGTGCGCGTCGCCCCCGCCCGCGTCCGGGCCCCTGGCATGCCTGCCGCGTCCGCGGCAACCGGCAAAGCCCGCCCGTCCATCCTCGACACCATCAAGACCAAGCGCCCCGCCAAGCGCTGACATCTTCGTCCGCGCCTTATCCCCGGATTCCTCCTACCCCTCTAGTCCGGGGTACGTCCCGCCTCCCGGAGCGGGGACGTACCCCGCCCTCAAACCGGTGAGAAACGATTCACTCGTCTATGTCGGGTATGGGGACGTACCCCGGCGTGGGAGCGGGGACGTACCCCGGTTTTGAGAGGGGAATTGGCGGTTATTCGGGGGATGGGGAGTTAATCGGCGCGGGTAGACTGGCCGGGTTATGGCTATATGCCGGAATTCGGCTTGAGATAATCATGAAATCATTTTGGATGCGGCCCTTCGCGCTGCTGCTGGCGCTGGCCACTTTGCTGACCGCGTGCGGCGGCGGAGGCGGCGGTAGCTCGTCGTCGACCGCGACCCCGTCCGGGCCGACCCTCACTTCGATCACGGTGGCGCCTGCGAACGCAGCCGTCAACGTCGGCACCACCCAGCAGTTCACTGTCACCGGCACTTATTCGGACGGCAAGTCGGCGGCCATCAGCAGTGACATCACCTGGTCCACCGGCAATTCCAGCGTGGCTATCATCGCCACGTCGGGCCTCCTGACCGGCAAGGGCGTCGGCACCGACATCGTGACCGCCAAGGTCGGCAGCGTCAGCGGCACCGCCAAGGTCACCGTCAAGGGCGCGTATCTCACCATGGCTGCCGGCGGTGCGCACAGCGTGGCGCGCCTGGCCGACGGGACCCTGCGCGCCTGGGGCCTGAACCGCTCCGGCCAGCTCGGCGACGGCAGCAGCGCGGACCGCACCACGCCCACCGTGGTCGGCACCGACAAGACCTGGAAGGATGTCGCCGCGGGTGAATTCCACACCGCCGCCATCAAGGCCGACGGCAGCTTGTGGACCTGGGGTTTCAACCAGAACGGCCAGCTCGGCGATGGCACCACCACCGACCGCGCCACGCCGGTCAAGGTCGCTGTCAGCGGTACCTGGGCCGCGGTCGCGGTGGGCAAGGGGCACACACTGGCGCTGAAAACCGACGGCACGCTGTGGGCCTGGGGCCGCAACTTCAACGGCCAGCTCGGCGACGGCACCAACACGGACCGCCTGGTGCCGACCAAGATCGGCGTAATCGTGAACTGGAAGAGCATCAGCGCCGGCGACACCCATTCGGCCGCGCGGCGCGCCGACGGCACCATCTACACCTGGGGCGGCAATGCCAACGGCCAGCTGGGGGCGGGCAGCACCACGGACAGCAACACCCCGGCCAAGGTCGGCACCTCGACCTGGGTCAGCGTGCTGGCGGGCGGCAGCCACACCATCGCGATCCGCTCGGACGGCGCGCTGTTCGCCTGGGGTGCCAATGGCAATGGCCAGCTGGGCCTGGAAGACGGCCTGGACGTGTCGGTTCCGACCCAGGTCGGCAGCGACACCAACTGGGCCGCGGCCTCCGCCGGTGGCGCGCACACGCTGGCGCTGAAGTCGGACGGTACCTTGTGGGCCTGGGGCGCCAACAGCGACGGCCAGCTCGGCCTCGGGACGCAGTTCGACGCCTTCACTCCGAAGCAGGTGGGCAAGGCCAGCACCTGGACCATCCTGTCCGCGGGCAAGGCGCACAGCCTGGCGCTCCAGGCGGACAACACGCTGTGGGCCTGGGGCCGCGGCGTGGAAGGCCAGCTGGGCGACGGCAAGGCTGTGTCGCAGACCGCGCCGGTACAGATACCGTAAGGCGTTTGACAGTTGTCCCAACGAAAAGGGTTCTCTGCGGAGAGCCCTTTTTTGTGTCTTCCGCTGACAAATCGGTACATAGAAATACTCATTTCCGACAAGAAGCAAGATAAAATCTGACAAATCGTCTTGTCTCTCCGCTCCATGGACCTGGCCAGCCTCCTCCGCCGCAAAAGTTTGTCCGCGCTGTCCGCCGTCCTGGCGGTTGTGGCGCTGGCGGTCCCGCTCTCGGCGCAGGCCCTGGAAAAGGTCACCCTGCAGTTGAAGCACACCCACCAGTTCCAGTTCGCGGGCTACTACGCCGCGCTGGAAAAGGGCTACTACCGGGACGCGGGCCTCGATGTCACAATTGCGGAGGGCCACGACGGCAATGAGCCCGAGCGCAAGGTGATCGCGGGCGAGGCCGAGTACGGCGTCGGGTCGTCCAGCCTGCTGCTGGCGCGGCTGGCGGGCAAGCCGGTGGTGGTGCTGGGCGTGGTGTTCCAGCATTCGCCGTACGTGCTGCTGGTCCGCCAGCACAACAGCTCGCCGAACATCCACGACATCAAGGGCAAGCGGGTGATGATCGGCTCGCTTACGGACGAGCTGACCCAGGCCGACGAGCTGGTCGCGTTCCTGAAGAAGGAAGGCATTCCGATGTCCAGCCTGATCCGCGTGGACCACAGCTTCAATCCGGATGACTTCATCAAGGGCAAGGTCGATGCGATGTCGGCCTATGTGACCAATGAGCCGGACTATCTGGACCGGGTCGGCTTCCTGTACGACGTATACAGCCCGCGCAGCGCGGGCATCGACTTCTACGGCGACAACGTGTTCACCAGCGAGAAGGAGCTGGCCCAGCACCCCGAGCGCGTGAAGGCCTTCCGCACCGCCACCATGCGCGGCTGGCAGTACGCGATGAGCCACCAGGAGGAGATCGCGGACCTGATCCTCTCCAAGTACACGCGCCGCAACGACCGCCAGCATCTCCTGTTCGAAGCGCGCCAGATGATCCCGCTGGTGCAGCCGGTGCTGGTGGAAATCGGCTACATGAATCCGGAGCGCTGGCACCACATCGCGGACGTGTATGCGGACCTGGGCCTGCTGCCCAAGAACGCGAACTTCGACGGCTTCCTGTACAACACCGGCAGCAACCGCGACCTGACCTGGCTATACCGGCTGCTCGCGGGCGCCGGCCTGCTGCTGCTGCTGGGAAGTTTGGTGCACTTCTCGCAGCTGGCGCGCGAACGCCAGAGGGCGCAGGTGGCGATCCGCAAGGGCGAGCAGCGCTTCCGTACCATGTTCGAAGAGGCGCCGATGGGCATCGCCCTGCTGCAGCCGGCCAGCGGCGCGTTCAAGGACATCAACTCGCGCTTCGCCGAGATCAGCGGGCGCAATGCATCCGACCTGCGCGCGATCCACTGGAACGACATCACGCATCCGGACGACGTCTACAACGAGACCGAGCAGATGGCGCTGCTCAAGAGCGGCAAGATCGAAGGCTTCAAGACCTCCAAGCGCCTGATGCGAGCCGATGGCTCGGTGGTGTGGATCGATGCCTCGATTGCGCGCATGGACGAAGAGGGCGCGGAGCCGCATCTGCTCTGCATGATCGAGGACGTGACCGAGAAGAAGAAATCGGAAGCGCTGATCTGGCAGCAGGCCAACTTCGACACGCTCACCCAGCTGCCGAACCGCCGCATGTTCCTGGACCGGCTGGAGCACGACATCCTCAAGTGCCGCCGCGAGAACAAGCGCATCGCAATCCTGTTCATCGACCTCGATCACTTCAAGGAAGTCAACGACACGCTGGGCCACCACCAGGGCGACGTGCTGCTGGTGGAGGCGGCGCGCCGCATCCGCAGCTGCGTGCGCGAGTCGGATACGGTGGCGCGCCTGGGCGGGGACGAGTTCACCATCATCCTCTCGGAGCTGGAGGCGGTGGCGCGGGTAGAGACCATCGCGCAGAAGATCATCACCGAGCTGCAGGCGCCGTTCGCACTGGGTCAGGAGCAGGCCTTCGTGTCGGCCTCGATCGGCATCACGATCTACCCGGACGACGCGCGCGACATCGACGACCTGCTCAAGCACGCGGACCAGGCCATGTACGCGGCCAAGGGCGCGGGCCGCAACCGCTTCTCGTACTTCACGCCGGCGCTGCAGACGGCAGCGATCAACCGCATGCGGCTCACCAATGACCTGCGCGCCGCGGTCAAGCAGAACCAGTTCGCGCTGTACTTCCAGCCCATCGTGCACCTGGAGACGGGGCGCGTGCACAAGGCCGAGGCGCTGATCCGCTGGCTGCATCCGCAGCGCGGCATCGTCAGCCCGCTGGACTTCATTCCGCTGGCCGAGTCCACGGGGCTGATCGTGGACATCGGCGAATGGGTGTTCCGCGAAGCGGCGCGCTGGGTGCGTAAATGGCGCGACGAGATCGACCCAGAGTTCCAGGTGTCGATCAACCAGTCGCCGGTGGAGTTCCAGCGCGACGGACGCGCCTACGACGGCTGGTTCGCGCACCTGCAGGAGCTGGGGCTCGCGGGCAGCGCGATGTCGGTGGAGATCACGGAAGGGCTGCTGCTGGATGCCAGCCGCGGGGTGCAGGACAAGCTGCTGCAGATGCGCGATGCGGGCATGCAGGTGGCGCTGGACGATTTCGGTACCGGCTATTCGTCGCTGGCGTACCTCAAGAAGTTCGACATCGACTACCTGAAGATCGACCGCACCTTCGTCCGCAACCTGGCGCCGGATTCGAGCGACATGGCGCTGTCGGAGGCCATCATCGTGATGGCGCACAAGCTGGATTTGATGGTGATCGCGGAAGGCGTGGAGACCGCGCAGCAGCGCGACCTGCTGACCGAGGCGGGCTGCGACTACGCGCAGGGCTTCCTGTTCGCGCGGCCGATGCCGGGCGAGGAATTCGACGCGCTGCTGCGCGCGCAGGCCAGCGCCGAGCGCGAGTTCGCGCTCAAGTAGAACGACCGGCGGCGCGGTGGCCGGACGGCCGCCGCACGTCCATGTCGGACTTTCTCAGGCGATGACCATCATAGTCCGCGCGCGGCGAGGCGGGTGCGCAGGCGCAAGGCGTGGCGGTGGCGGGCGCGCAGGCGGGGGCTGGTCATCAGGACGCCGAGCGTCTGGCCGATCACCATCACCACGCCGAGCACCGGCAGCACCAGCATCAGACCCGCCACCCCGGCCAGCGCGCCGCCGATGAAGATCATCAGCACCGTGACCATCGGGTGGATCTGGAGGCTGCGGCCCAGCGTCAGCGGCATGAAGACGAAATCGTCCAGCAGCCGCACCAGCACGAACACCACAATTGCACCGTAGGCCAGCATCGGCTCTCCCGGAACATCCGTGGACGCCACGATCACCACCAGCACGCAGCCGACGACCGAACCGACGAACGGCACCCACGCCAGCACCGCCGCGATGAAGCCGAGCAGCAGCGGCTTGGGTACGCCGATCACCCACAGGCCAAGCGCCAGCACCGCGGTATCGAGCACCGTCAGCTTGAGCATGCCCTGGAAGTAGCGGCGCGCGGTCTGGTCGACTTCATGCAGCAGGTACAGGGTCTTCTCAAAAAACGCGTTCGGCACCGCGCGCGCGAGGAAGCGTTTGAAGCGCGCGCCGTCGCGCAGGAAGAAGAAGGTGAGGAAGGGCGCCAGCAGCAGCGACGGCAGCCAGGCCAGCGTGCTGACGACGATCGACGGCAAATGCTTCTGCACGAAGGTGTTGGTGAAGGCCGCAAAGCGCGCATCGGCCAGGCGCGCGATGCGCATCTTGTGCGCGATCGGAAAGCGGTCCTCGATCTCGGTGAGCGTGTGGCGCACGAAGGCGATGCCGCCGTCCGCATAGCGTGTGGCTGTGTCCTGCCACGGCTCGGTCCCGCCGCCGGACCAGGTGGAGGCGCCGATCACCACCAGTGCCACCAGCACGCAGAAGCCGCCGCCCACCAGCATCGCCGCCGCCGCATGCCCGAAGCCCGCGCGGATCAGGCGCTGCATCGGCGGCAGCAGCATGTAGTACAGGACGATGGCCAGGATGAAGGGCACCGCCAGCCACAGGGCGTGGTTCACGAGCGCCAGCAGCAGACAGGTGGCGCCGATGATCCCGGCCCACACCACCGGTCCGCTCGACGAGGGCGAGGGCAGGGTGTTCACAGGGCCTCGACCTGGGAGCGGCCGTCCATCCAGGCGCGCAGGCGGTGGCCGATGTGGCGCGCCAGCGCCAGCGAGATCTTGTAGCCGATCACGGCGTCGGTCTCCATCAGGCCCATGAAGTCGGCGCGGAAGAACACGGCCATCTCGCACGGCGCGATCGCGCGCGCCTGCGCATTGCGTGGCGAATCGTCCAGCAGGGCCAGGTCGCCGAGGAAGGCGCCCGGTTCCAGTTCGGCCACCAGCTGCTGCGCGCTGCCCTGGCCGCGCGCGATGGCCACCCGGCCGGACAGGATCAGGTACAGGGCCTGGCCCTCCTCGCCCTCGTCGAAGATCACTTCGCCCGGCAGGTAATGGCGCTCATGCAGCAATCCGTCCACGATGCGCAGTTCCAGCGGCGTGAGGCTGGAAAACAACGCCGTGTTCTGTAAACGCTGCATGCGCGGCGAACGCTCCGGTTGTCTCAATAAGCCAAAGATCACATCATTTCCTACTGTTCAGGTCAGTTGATTATCCGCCAGAATAGACCTGAAGAAATTCTCGGAATGTCTCGGAATTCAATCGGATCGGTCGAAATATCGGTGTAGTATAGTGCCCTTAGGCAATATTCGTGGCCTGTATCATAAGATTTCGACGGAAGGGGTGCCCCTTGATCGACGTGAAAACCTTCATGCTGGTGATGGCCATCGGCAACATCGCCTTCGCGATGATGATCGCCGGGTACGCCCGCGGGGGCGAAGAGAATCCGGCCATGCGGGTGTGGATGTGGGCCAAGCTGGTGCAGGGCCTGGCGAACGGTCTCGGCTGGCTGCGGCCGGACTTGAATTCCTGGATCGTCGATGCCGCCGCGAATACCGCGCTGATCGGCGGGTTCGCGCTGGAGACTGGCGCCTACTCGACCTTCCTCGGCGCGCAGCGCTGGAAGCGGGTGGTGGTGCCGCTGGCGCTGATCTGCGTGCTGCTGATGCACAGCGCGCGCTTCGGCGGCGTGGGCGCCGGCGGGCTGATCGCGATGATGTCGACCTTCATGGCGGTGTTCTCCGCCAGGATGGCCTGGCTGCTGCTGGCGCCGCGTGCCGACAAGACCCTGCTGCAGCGCCTGGTCGGTCTGAACAACCTGCTGTTCACGCTGGTCATGGCGATGCGCGCCTACACGGGCGCGGTGCACAGCTCGATCGGCGTGTTCACGCCCGGGGTGCTGTCCACGGTGACTTTCCTGGTTGGCTACACGCTGCTGATCGTGAACGGGTTCGGCTTCCTGCTGATGTGCAAGCAGCAGGACGACCGCAAGATGCGCGCGCTGGCCACCACGGACAGCTTGACCGGGCTGGTGAATCGGCGCGCCTTTTTCGAGCGCACCGAAAATGCGCGCATGCTGTCGGCCCGGCTGCGCAAGCCGGTGGCGCTGATGATGCTGGACATCGACCACTTCAAGCGCCTCAACGACCGCTTCGGCCACGCCACCGGGGACGAGGCGCTGTGCCTGTTCGCCCGCACCGCGCTGGCGACCCTGCGCGAGCACGACATCATGGGGCGGCTGGGCGGCGAGGAGTTCGCGCTGGTGATGCCGGGGACGACGCTGTCCGGCGCGCTGCACGCGGCCGAGCGCCTGCGCAACGAAGTGTCGGAGGCACCACTGCTCACCGATGGCAACAATTACAAGCTCACGGTCAGCATCGGCGTGGTGATGATCGACCCGAACGAGCACATCAACGCCGCCCTGGCGCGCGCCGACGCCGCCCTCTACGCCGCCAAGTCCGCTGGCCGCAACCGGGTCGAATGCGGCGACGCCATCAGCGCGAGCGCCGACGTGGCCTGACGCACGTCGGGCGGGCCGGCGCCATTTCAGCGGAACGGCGCCGCATGGTCTAGATTGTCTTCATGATTCCTCATCATGGAGGCAAACATGTCCACGCTTCACATTCCGGCGCTGGCCGCCGCAGCCCTGCTTGCTCTCGTGCCCGCGCGCGCCAGCGAGATCGAGGTCACCACCGCCTACTCAACCGCCCCTGCGCAGCCCACGGCCCAGGCCTACCTTGCCGTGGTCAACGTGGCCGCGCAGACGCCGCATGCCGGGTACGGTACCACCACCATTGCGCTGTACGACAACGTCAGCAATCACGGGCTGTTCGGCGGGCCGGTCACGGACATCGGATTCAAGTCGGTGATCGATTTCGTGGTGGCGCCGGACAAGGCCGGCGATTGGGCCTTCCGGGCGGGCGTCGATTTCGGCCGCGGCGGCGCCATGCTGCTCGATGGCGCCGTGCTCGACTTCAACGCGTCAAACGTCTGGTGGGGTGGCTCCTACGCGGACCTCGGCAGCTACCTGCACGGCCTGGCGACGGTGGAATCCGGCGCGCATCAACTGGTGCTGGTGGGACTGGAGGAGTGCTGTGACGGCGGGCAGCAGGCGCAGTTCAGCGTGGCTGGCGGGCCCTACCAGACCTTCGGCAGCGCCGATGGCTTGTCGCCCGTGCCCGAGCCGGCGGCGTATGCGATGCTGCTGGCGGGATTGGCAGGATTGGCTGCGCGGGCGCGGCACCGGCGCTAGCGTGCGGCAGCGCAAATGAAAAAGGCCCGACGCGAACGTCGGGCCTTTCTGTGTTGGCGGAGCGGACGGGGCTCGAACCCGCGACCCCCGGCGTGACAGGCCGGTATTCTAACCAACTGAACTACCGCTCCTAAACTGCGAAACCGGTATCGATGAAACAGGGATGCTGGTGGGTGCTGAGAGGCTCGAACTCCCGACCTACGCCTTGTAAGGGCGCCGCTCTACCAACTGAGCTAAGCACCCGCTTGGCCCTGCATTCATCCGCGATGCTGTTGCTTCATCGCGAAGAGGCCGAATCATAAACAATCCCTTCCGGTTGCGCAAGTGCTTTTCGAAAAATCGTGCGCGCTGAACCGGACGCGCTGGCGCGGCAGTATGATCGGAACATCATGCCCACGGAGCCGCCGATGCCCGCTGTGCCACCCCTGCCGCTACCCCCGCGCGAGCTGCTGCAGCACCTGTTCGAGACTGCCGTCGCGGCGGTCGATCCGCTGCGCATCATCGGCCCCCATTTGCCGCCCCGGCCGCGCGGGCGCATCGTCGTGATCGGCGCCGGCAAGGCCTCGGCCCGCATGGCGCAGGGCGTGGAACAGCATTACGGCAGCGGCGTGGAAGGCCTGGTCGTCACCCGCTACGGCCATGGCGCGCCTACCCGGCAGATCGAGATCATCGAAGCGGGCCACCCGGTGCCGGACGAAGCCAGCGAAACGGCGGCCCACCGCATCCTCGACACGGTGCGCGGCCTGACGGAAGACGACCTGGTGCTGTGCCTGATGTCCGGCGGCGGCTCGGCCCTGCTGTCGTTGCCGGCGCCCGGCCTGTCCGTCACCGAGAAGCGCGCCATCCACAAGCAGCTGCTGCGCTGCGGCGCGCCGATTGCGGACATGAACTGTGTGCGCCGCCACCTGTCAGCGGTGAAGGGTGGGCGGCTGGCGCTGGCCTGCCACCCGGCCCGCGTGGTGACCCTGGTGGTCTCGGACGTGCCGGGCGACGACCCGGCCGTGGTCGCCTCCGGCCCCACGCTGCCCGACGGCAGCACGGCCGCCGCGGCGCGCGCCATCCTGGCCCGCTATGCAATTCCCGTCTCGCCCGCCGTGGAGGCGGTACTCGCCGACCCCACGCTGGCGGCACCGAATTCGGACGATGCGCGCCTGGCGCGCAACAGCGTCACCGTGATCGCCAGCGCGCAGGCCGCCCTCGATGCCGCCGCCGCCGCCGCGCGCGAGGCGGGCTACACCCCGCTGATCCTCTCTAACAGCCTGGAAGGCGAGGCGCGCGAAGTGGCCCTGGTCCACGCGGGCATCGCGCGCCAGGTGCGCCAGCACGGCCAGCCACTCGCCGCACCCTGCGTGATCCTGTCCGGCGGCGAAACCACGGTCACGGTGCGCGGCACCGGCCGGGGCGGGCGCAATGCGGAGTTCCTGCTGGCGCTCGCCAGCGCGCTCGATGGCGCACCCGGCGTGCACGCCATCGCCTGCGATACCGACGGCATCGATGGCACCGAGGATAATGCGGGCGCCCTGATCGACCCCGGCACCCTGGTCCGCTCGCGCTTCGACGCACGCGAGCTGCTGGCCAATAACGACGGCTATTCCTTCTTCGCCGCGCTCGACGACCTCGTCATCACCGGCCCCACCCGCACCAACGTCAACGACTTTCGCGCGATCCTCATCGACCGCGCCTGAGCCCGCGGGCGCAGGCTCATATGCACATCTGCGGCCAAAACGCTGGCTTTGGCAGCCAAAACTGTTGTTTGTTATCCCCTTGACAGTGGTTTGTCTTGCAATCGCCCGCTGCGCCGCACAAAATACCGGCCTTACAAAACAACAACAACCGTAGGGATCCCCTCGGCGACGAGTTAGCGGAGACAGCCCCGCAAGATCACTCACTTGTAAGGAATACACACATGCTCAAGAAGTCCCCGTTGCTGGTCGCCCTGTCGGCCGCACTGCCGATGACGACCGTGTTCGCCCAGTCGACCGAAGCGCCGGTGCTGCAGTCCGTCACCGTGACCGCCCAGCGCCGCACCGAAAACATCAAGGAAGTGCCGGTGTCCGTCAGCATCCTGAACGTCGAGAAGCTGGACGTGCTGAACTCCTCCGGCCAGGACATCCGCGTGCTGGCCGGTAAGGTGCCGAGCCTGAACATCGAGTCGTCCAACGGCCGCGTGTTCCCGCGTTTCTACATCCGCGGCTACGGCAACACCGACTTCAACGCCTTCGCGTCCCAGCCCGTGTCGCTGATCTATGACGACGTGGTGCAGGAGAACCCGATCCTGAAGGGCTACCCGATGTTCGACCTGGCCGGCGTGGAAGTGCTGCGCGGCCCGCAGGGCACCCTGTTCGGCCGCAACACCCCGGCCGGCGTGGTCAAGTTCGACTCGGCCAAGCCCAAGCTCGGCAAGACCGAAGGCTACGCGAACGCGTCGTGGGCGACTTTTAACACCACCAACCTGGAAGCTGCCGCCAACGTGCCGCTGTCCAGCGAGTGGGCCCTGCGCGCGTCGATGCTGCGCCAGCACCGCGACAACTGGGTGAACAACACCTTCACCCACGAGAACGACGCGCTGGAAGGCTACAACGAGCATGCCGAGCGCGTGCAGATGCTGTACCAGCCGAACGCGCAGTTCAACGCGCTGTTCAACGTGCATCAGCGCACCACCACCGGCAGCGCGCGCCTGTTCCGCGCCAACATCATCCAGAAGGGCAGCAACGAGCTGGTGCCGGGCTTCGATGAAGAGAACATCAGCACCAACGGCCGCAACTACCAGCACCTGAAGACCAATGGCGCCAACCTGCGCCTGTCGTACGACCTCGGCGAGTACAAGCTGTACTCGATCACCGGCTGGGAACACGTGATCGACTACTACAGCCGCGGCGACATCGACGGCGGCTACGTGGGCGGCCCGGGCTTCGTGCCGTTCCAGGTGGAGAGCGCGGCCGGCATGCCGAACCTCGGCCAGCTGTCGCAGGAATTCCGCGTCGAGTCCAAGCAGAGCGGTCCGCTGAACTGGCAGGCCGGCCTGTACTACTTCGACGAAGACGGCACCGCCTCGACCAACGCCTACAACAGCGACACCGGCGGCCAGACCACCCACCTGCAGAGCAACCAGAAGAACAAGGCCTGGGCCGTGTTCGGTTCGGTGAACTACAACGTGAGCGAAGCGCTGACCGTGCGCGGCGGCCTGCGCTACACCAACGACAAGAAGGACTTCCGCACCACCGAGCGCGTGAACGTGGTCCAGACCGGTCCGGATTCAGTCAGCACCAGCGCCTCCAAGGTCAACTGGGACCTGTCCGCCACCTGGCGCCTGAACCCGAACGTGAACGCGTTCGGCCGCATCGCCACCGGCTTCCGTGCCCCGTCCATCGCCGCCGCCTCGGCCAGCGTGCCGATCACCGTGGCCGATTCCGAGACCATCGTGTCGTACGAAGCCGGCGTGAAGGCCGACCTGTTCGACAAGCGCGCGCGCGCCTCGGTCAGCCTGTACGACTACCAGGTCAAGAACCAGCAGCTGACCGTGGTCGGCGGTAACTCCAACGTCACCAAGCTGATCAACGCAGCCAAGACCGATGGCCGCGGCGTCGAGTTCGACTTCGACGGCTACCTGATGCCGGCCCTGCGCGTGTCGTTCGGCGGTTCGTACAACTTCACCGAGATCAAGGATCCGTCCCTGTCGGTGAACAAGTGCGGCCAGTGCACCATCACCGACCCGATCAACGCGGCCGGCCGCGTCGAGATCAACGGCAACCCGCTGCCGCAGGCGCCCAAGTACTCGCTGAACGCGACCGCCAAGTACACCTGGCCAGTGGCCGACGGCCAAGCCTTCGTGTACACCGACTGGTCCTACCGCAGCAAGGTCAACTTCTTCCTGTATGAAGCCGCCGAGTTCGTAGGCAAGCCGCTGACCGAAGGCGGCATCCGCGTCGGGTACACCTGGCACGACGGTAACTACGAAGCCGCCGTCTACGGCCGCAACATCACCAACCAGATCCGTGCCACCGGCGCGATCGACTTCAACAACCTGACCGGCTTCGTCAATGAGCCGCGTATCTGGGGCGTGCAGTTCAAGGCATCGTTCTAAGCCTTGCCTGCATGACGAAAGGGCTGCTGCGGCAGCCCTTTTTTATTGTCGGGACGGTTCTTTTGCGCGATACTGTATGGAATCACAGTACTCCGTTCGCCCGCTTGCAACCGCCCGTCCGAAAAATCATCCATTGCGACTGCGACTGCTTCTACGCGTCGGTCGAGATGCGCGACGACCCCAGCCTGCGCGGCAAGCCGCTGGCCGTGGGCGGCCGGGCCGACCAGCGCGGCGTGGTCGCAACCTGCAATTACGAGGCGCGCAGGTTTGGCATCCATTCGGCGATGGCGACGGCGCAGGCGCTCAAGCTGTGTCCGCACCTGATCGTGATTCCGCCGAACATGGAGAAGTACCGGATCGCCTCGCGCCAGATCATGGACATCTACCAGACCTACACCGAGCTGGTGGAGCCGCTGTCCCTGGACGAGGCCTATCTCGACGTCACCGCCTCCACCCAGTGCAAGGGCAGCGCGACCCTGATCGCGCAGGAGATCCGGGCGCGCATTTTCGAGACCGTCGGCATTACCGCCTCGGCGGGCGTGGCGCCCAACAAGTTCGTGGCCAAGATTGCCAGCGACTGGAACAAGCCGGACGGGCTGTGCCTGGTGCGGCCGGAGGAGGTCGATGATTTCGTCGCCGCGCTGCCGGTGAAGAAGCTGCACGGCGTCGGCAAGGTGACCGCCGCCAAGCTGAACAAGCTGGGCGCGGAGACCTGTGGCGACTTGCGCAGCTGGACGCTGCAGGAGCTGCAGCACCACTTCGGCAGCTTCGGCGCGCGGCTGCACGACCTCTGCCGCGGGATCGACGTCCGCGAGGTGTCCAACGCGCGCGAGCGCAAGTCGATCAGCACCGAGGAGACCTACACGCCGGATATCCCCGACCTGGCCGGCTGCCTGGCGCTGGTGCCGGAACTGTGGGAGAGCCTGTCCGGCCGCATCAAGCGTTGCGGGGCCGAGGGGCAGATTGAAAAGCTGTACGTCAAGATCCGCTTCGCCGACTTCCACCGCACGACCGCCGAGTGCGTCGGCTCCGTGCCCGACATCGATACCTTCCGCCGCCTGATGGACACCGCCTGGCACCGCTCGCCCCAGCCGGTGCGCCTGCTGGGCCTCGGCGTGCGGTTGGGTGAAACAAACAGCTCCGATCAACTCAGTCTTTTTACCGACCAGGCCGTGTAAAATGGCGGGTTCCTCCAGACCGTCCGCATCATCCGGAAAGCAAACACATGTGGTTCAAGAATCTCCAGATCTACCGTCTCCCCGCTCCTTGGAATTTCTCTGCCGAACAACTTGAAGACGCCCTGAAGGGCTTTGGCTTCGCGCCCGCCAGCAGCAATGAGCTGATGCGCCAGGGCTGGGACTCGCCGCGCGGCAACGGCAAGCTCGTGCACGAAGTGAACAAGCAGATGCTGATCGTGCTCGGCACCGAAAAGAAGCTGCTGCCGAACTCGGTCATCAACCAGGTCGCCAAGGCCAAAGCCGCCGAGCTGGAAGAGCAGCAGGGTTTCCCGCCGGGGAAAAAAGCGATGAAAGAACTGAAAGAGCGGGTGGCCGACGAGCTGCTGCCACGCGCGTTCTCGATCCGCTCCAACACCTTCTGCTGGATCGACCCGGTCAATGGCTGGCTGGTGGTCGACGCGGCCAGCCCGTCCAAGGCGGACGACGTGATCAAGCACCTGCTCAAGGCCGTGGACAAGATGCCGCTGTCCAGCCTGCGCGTGCAGCGCTCGCCGGTGGCCGTGATGACCGCCTGGCTGGAAATGGACGAAGCCCCGTACGGCTTCACCGTGGACCAGGACACCGAGCTGCGCGCGACCGGCGAGTCGAAGGCCGCCGTGCGCTATGTTAAGCACACCCTGGAGCCGGATGACATCCGCCGCCACATCGCCGCCGGCAAGCAGTGCACGCGCCTGGCGATGACCTGGAACGACAAGGTGTCCTTCGTGCTGACCGAGCAGCTGGCCATCAAGGGCATCAAGCCGCTGGATGTGCTGAAGGAAAACGATGCCGTGACCCGCGACGATGCGGAGCGTTTCGACAACGACATGCTGCTGATGACGGGCGAACTGTCCCAGCTGATGAAGGACATCGTCGAGGCCCTCGGCGGCGAAGCCGAGGCCTGACCCCGCCGTGCGGCAAGTTAGAGCGGCTGGAACACTCCAGCCGCTTTGTTTTTCTGCACGTTGTTCCAGCTGAACACCTGCCCGTTCATGGCCACGTACACGCCCGCGGGCAGCGTCTGCGCCACGCCGACGGCCACGCCGAGGTTGAACAGCGCGTCCGAGTTGGCGATCTCGTAGGGGATCATGGCGCCGGTGAACACGATGGTCTTGCCGAGGTTGGCCGCGCCGAGCACGCGCGCCGTTTCCGGCATGGTATCGGTGCCGTGCACGATCACGATGGCCGGTTCGGAAGCGGCCGCACACGCCGCCAACACGCGCTCGCGGTCGGCATCCTGCATATCCAGCGAATCGAGCAGCGGCAGCACTTCCAGCGCCACCGGCACCGTCATGCGCGTGCGCTTGATTACGTCCGGCAAGTGCGAATCGGAAAAGCCGAGCACACCCGTCAATTCGTTGTAATGTTTATCGAAAGTGCCGCCCGTAGCGACGATCCGGATGCCCATGGTGTACCCTTGCCTGAACGTTGGGGAAATCGAAAAGCGTGCATCTTACCAAACCTGTTTCAGCATGTGACGGGGCTGGATTGTTGAGCAAACGCTCCCTATATTGGTGGTCTTTGCTAGTTGGGATGTTCTGAATGAAAGCTCTTGCCCCAGGCACTGTGATCTTCCATCGCCACCGCGGCTATGGCGTGATCACGGCCGTCAACCTGCTGACCGGCTGGATCTCGGCCCGCTTCGGCACCGAGGCGCGCGCACTCGATCTGAACCTGTCGAGCGACGAGGTGCAGTTCGGCGACGGCGAGCCCATCCTCTTCCGCCGCGCCCCGCCGGACCGCATGCCGCACGCGCGCCTGATGCAGATGGTGCGCCAGTTGCACCGTGCTGGCTACCAGCGGCTGTATCTCTACTCGTGGCCGAAACCGTCCGGACTGCACTGGCGCTGGCATCTGTTCACGGGGCAGCGCGAGTGGCTGCAGCGCTCGTGGCGCGAGGGCTGGTATGGATCGGGAGCGGACTACAACTTCAATCCCGTGATGGGCTGGGGCGATTCGCCGGGCGCGACCACGGATGAGCTGGTGCATACGCTGGCCAAATTCGACCCGCAGGGACTGGCGCAGGCGCTGGGCCGGGACGAGGATCACGCGCGCTGGTTCGAGGAGGTGTGCGAAGCGCTGCTGCCGGGCTACATGTACAGCCTGGACATGGATCCGGCCACGGCGGGGCAGGATGCGCCGGCGCTGCCCATCGTGCCCGTGCGCGCGGGCATGCCGGCCTACAGCGGGCCGGAGCTGGCGTGGCCGCCGGGCTGGAAGGGCATCTGGCGCAAGCAGCACCTGCTGCCCGCGCCCAAGCGCAACATCATCACCGGAATGCCCGAGATTCCGGGCTAAGGGCTGGCGCCGCCGCTTCGCGCTCACAGCCGCCGCGATCTGCGCGCGCCGCGCGCCGCAGCCCGCGCTCGCGGAGAACCGGAAGCCTCAGGCGCCGCCACGCGGCCGCGTGAACGCTTCCGGATTGAGAATGTTCGTCGGAATGCCGTTCGCAAACGCGACGACGTTGCGGAAGGCCGCCTCGAAGTACAGCTCGTAGCTGTCCCGCTCGACATAGCCGAGGTGCGGCGTGGCCAGCACGGTCGGGATGCGCAGCAGCGGATCATCCGCAGGCAACGGCTCCGTATTGAAGACATCCAGCGCCGCCCGCCCCGGCCGCCCCGCATGCAGCGCGGTGACCAACGCCCCCTCCGCCACCAGTTCCGCCCGGCTCGTGTTCACGAACAACGCGTCCGGCTTCATGCGCGCCAGATCGTCGCCGGTGACGATTCCCCGCGTCGCATCATTGAGCCGCAGGTGCAGCGTCAGCACGTCCGCTGACGCGAAGAACTCGTCGCGGGAAGGCGCCGCGCGATATCCCAGCTCCACCGCCGCAGCACGGCTCGCCTCGCTCCCCCACACCATGACGTCCATGCCGAACGCCTTGCCGTACCCGGCCACCATCCGCCCGATCTTGCCGAAGCCCCAGATCCCCAGCGTGCGCCCTTGGTTCACCACGCCGAGCGTATTGAGCAGCGGATTGACCGACGCGGTCTGCCACAGCCCGTCCTTGAGGTTGGCCGCATAGTTCACGATCCGCCGCTGCGCCGCCATGATCAGCGCCCAGGTCAGCTCGGCCGGGGCGACGGGCGAGCCGACGCCCTCGGCAATCGCCACCCCGCGCTCGGTGCAGGCTGCCACGTCGATGTGCCCGGCCACTTTCCCCGTCTGCGAAATCAGCCGTAAGTGCGGCAGCTTGGCCAGCAACGCCCGTGACACCGGGGTCCGTTCCCGGATCAAGACGAGCGCCTCGACGCCCTGCAAGCGGATGGCGAGCTGCCCCAGCCCGCGCACGGTATTGGTGAACACCTTGACCTCGTGCCCGTCCAAAATTTGCCACGCCTTGAGCTGGCGCACGCTGTCCTGGTAATCGTCGAGAACCGCAATTTTCATGTGAGTTAGCCGATCTTATCCATGATTTCGTAGGGAAATAACAGGAAACCCGAGCGTCCGAATAGCTTACTACTTTACTCAAGCATTATTCCTACATTTTTGTAGTGCGGCCATATAAACGAGGCAAATCGAGGTGTACAATCGGCCCGAATCGTGGGATCCGGCCGGCCTCATGGCCCGGTGCATCCCAGCATTATCGCGCGGACTTTGCCTTGGACGAAGCCGCGCTTCCGGGCCACCGGTAGAACCGCCGTACCGCCGAACCAATCCAAGTGACTGGCTCCAGAGCGCAAGCGCTTCCCACAGCGCACGACGATCCTGCCGGGGCCGGGACTGACCAGTTTCTTTATTTGGCATTGGAGGCTGTATGAACCAACCTGTGATGGGAGGCGTGGCGGCGTTGAACGTTCCCCCGTACATCAAGAACCAGAAGCTGATCAACTGGGTCGCCGAGATCGCCGCGCTGACCAAGCCGGACCGCATCTACTGGGCCGACGGCTCGGCCGAGGAAGCGGACCGCCTGTGCAAGGAAATGGTCGCGGCCGGCACCATGCGCAAGCTGAACGAAGCCAAGCGCCCGAACTCTTACCTGGCCTGGTCGGACCCGACCGACGTCGCCCGGGTCGAGGACCGCACCTTCATCTGCTCCGAAACTCCGGAACAGGCCGGCCCGACCAACAACTGGATGGCGCCGGGCCAGATGCGCACCATCCTCAACGGCCTGTTCGACGGCTGCATGCGCGGCCGCACGCTGTACGTGATCCCGTTCTCGATGGGCCCGCTGGGCTCGCCGATTGCCCACATCGGCGTCGAGCTGTCCGACTCGCCTTACGTGGTGGTCAACATGCGCATCATGACCCGCATGGGCCGCGGCGTTTACGACGTGCTGGGCGCGGACGGCGACTTCGTTCCCTGTGTGCATTCGGTCGGCAAGCCGCTGGCCGCCGGCGAGCAGGACGTGGCCTGGCCGTGCAACCCGACCAAGTACATCGTCCACTATCCGGAAACGCGCGAGATCTGGTCGTTCGGTTCCGGCTACGGCGGCAACGCGCTGCTGGGCAAGAAGTGCTTCGCGCTGCGCATCGCCTCCAACATGGGCTACCAGGAAGCGAAGCAGGGCGGCACCGGCTGGCTGGCCGAGCACATGCTGATCCTGGGCGTACAGTCGCCGGAAGGGCAGAAGCACTACGTGGCTGCCGCCTTCCCGTCGGCCTGCGGCAAGACCAACTTCGCCATGCTCATCCCGCCGAAGACTTTCGACGGCTGGAAGATCACCACCATCGGCGACGACATTGCCTGGATCAAGCCGGGCCCGGACGGCCAGCTGTACGCCATCAACCCGGAAGCCGGCTACTTCGGCGTGGCGCCGGGCACCAACGAGCAGACCAACTACAACTGCATGGCGTCGCTGCGCGAGAACGTCATCTTCACCAACGTGGCGCTGACCGATGATGGCGACGTGTGGTGGGAAGGCCTGACCAAGGAGGCGCCGGCGCACCTGATCGACTGGCAGGGCCGCGACTGGACTCCGGCCTCCGGCACCAAGGCCGCGCACCCGAACGCGCGCTTCACCGTGGCCGCCACCCAGAACCCGGTGATCGACGACAAGTGGGACGACCCGCAGGGCGTGCCGATCTCCGCCTTCATCTTCGGCGGCCGCCGCTCGACCACGGTGCCGCTGGTGACCGAGGCGCGCAACTGGACCGAAGGCGTCTACATGGCCGCGACCATGGGCTCGGAAACCACCGCCGCCGCCGCCGGCCAGATGGGCGTGGTGCGCCGCGACCCGTTCGCGATGCTGCCTTTCATCGGCTACAACATGAGCGACTACTTCCAGCACTGGCTGAACCTGGGCACCAGGCTGCCGCAGCAGCCGAAGATCTACTGCGTCAACTGGTTCCGCACCGATGCCAGCGGCAAGTTCGTGTGGCCGGGCTTCGGCGACAACATGCGCGTGCTGAAGTGGATGCTGGAGCGCGTGCAGGGCGCCAGCGGCGGCGACGAGCACGTGTTCGGCACCTCGCCGCGCTACGAGCACCTGAACTGGGACGGCGTCGAGTTCACCGAGGAGCAGTTCGGCACCATCACCTCGATCGACAAGGCGGCCTGGCTGGAGGAACTGAAGCTGCACGAAGAACTGTTCGACAAGCTGGCCTACAACCTGCCGCAGGAGCTGGTCGAGACCAAGGAGCAGATCGCGCAACGCCTGGCGTCCTGAGACGCCGATCGATTCATCAGCTGAGACTGACCCGGCGTGCCGCAAGGCCGCCGGGTTTTTTTCGTCCCTGACCCTGGTTGTAACCGGGAGCGCCCGCCCTAGACTGGGGGGATGCCGCTGCGACGGCGCCGCGGCAACCAGAACAGGGAGGTCCATCATGAAAGCCATCGTCCTGCTGGCTGCCGGAATCGCCGCGGCCAGTCCCTTTGCATCCCTCGCCCAGCCGCAGGCCCAGACCCCGCTGCCCGGCGTGGAAGTCACCGGCCATGCGCCGCAGCCGTACCCGCTCACCTTTCTCGACCCGGCGGAAGTGCGCCGCCTGCATGGCGTGTACGACATGGACAACGGCATGGAAGTGCCGATCGACGTGCGCGGCCGGGTGCTGTACGTGAACCTGGACGGCCGCATCACCGCGTTGCGCGCCGTGACCCGCGACGTGTTCCTCTCGCGCGACGGGCAGATGGCGCTGGCCCTGGCCGACATCGACCTGCCCACCGTGGCCATCAGCTACTCCGTGCGCGGCCGCGCCCCGGTGATGATGGCGGGCGGCCTGGGCACCGGAGCGGCGCTCGCGAGAAAAGAGTAGCACTTTCGCACAGCTGTGCTAAACTCCGCCGCATGGACAACCTGACAGCCAAGAGCGAAGCCACCTACGCCGCGATCATCAACGCCGCGCTGGACATGGCCGCCGCCGAGGGCATCGGCAAGCTGTCCCTCGGCGAGCTGGCCAAGCGCACCGGCATCAGCAAGTCCGGGGTGTTCTCGCGGGTCGGGTCGCTGGAAGCCCTGCAGACTGCGGTGCTGGACGAATTCGACCGCCGCTTCGTCACCGCCGTGTTCGTGCCCACGCTGGAGCTGCCGCGCGGCCTGCCGCGCCTGAACGCCCAGATCACCAACTGGCTGACGCGCGCGTCCGGCCCAGGGCTGGACAGCTCCTGCCTGTACATCGCGGGTGCATTCGAGTTCGACGACCAGACCGGCCCGGTGCGCGACCGTATCGAGCAGGGCACCCAGGCCTGGCGCGCGTCGCTGCGCAAGACCATCCTGCAGGCGGTGGAGGCGGGCCATCTGCGGCCGGACACCGACCCGGAGCAGCTGGTCCACGAGATCTACAGCCTGGTCGTCGGCCTGGTGCACGACACGCGGCTGCTGCGCGATGGCCAGGCGGGCAAGCGCGCGCTGCGGGCGTGGAACCGCCTGATTTCGACGTACCGGAGCCTGAACGCCGAGGCTTGAACCGGCGCCCATTTTTTTGATTCTATTTCGCACGGGTGTGCGAAATAGGCCGATAACCGAGAGGAGCGTTCCATGAAACTCACCTTGCTGGCCGTGGCGCTGGCCGTGCTGTACCTGTTTGCGCCCGATACCGCCGAGATCCTGCGGCGCCTGCCCAACACCAACGACGACTTCACTCTCTGAGGACTCCCATGGACCGCGCCATCGACTTCTATTTCGACTTCACCTCGCCCTACTCGTATCTGGCGTCCACCCAGATCGAGGACATCGCCGCCCGCCACGGCCGCACGGTGCGCTGGCATCCGGTGCTGCTGGCCGGTCTGACCGAGGCCACCGGCGTCAAACTGACGCCCTTCGTGCCGATTAAATTTGCGTACGCACTGAAGGATTTGGCACGCGGGGCGCGGCTGCGCGGTGTGCCGTTCGCCATGCCGCAGGATTTTCCCAAGCTGTGGCTCAATCCACCGCGCGCCTTCCTGTGGGTGCACGCGGCGTATGGCGAAGACAAGGCGCGCGCCTTTGCGCAGCGCGTGTTCGCCAAGGCCTTCGGCGAAGGCGTGGGCGTCAACGACGTGGAGGTACTGGCCGAGGTGGCGGCGCGGCTGGACATCGACCCTGACGCCTTGCGCGCGGGCGTGCATGACGACGAAGTGAAGGCCGCGCTCAAGTTCCGCATCGAGACCGCGCTGGCCAACGGCGTGTTCGGGGTGCCCTTCATGGTGGCCGATGGCGAAGCCTGGTGGGGCGCGGACCGCGTGCGCGAACTGGATGAGTACCTGGCCGGCCAGCCCGCGTGACCGGAACGGGCGGCCTTTAAGCGGCCTTAAGTCCGCTGGCCTATCATGGCCGCCATGATGACCGTGACTGCCCTTGCCTCGGACGAGGAGATCCGCGCCAGCTATCCCGTCATGGCCCAGCTGCGCCCGGACCTGGACGCGGCCGGTTATCTCGCGCAGGTGCGCAGCTTGCAAGCGACCGAAGGCCTGCGCCTGCTGGCGGTGCGCGACCAAGGCCGCATCTGCGCGGTGGCCAGCTACCGCATCATCCGCATGCTGTACTGCGACCGCATTCTCGTCATCGACGACCTGGTGACCGACCAGGCACACCGTTCGCAGGGCGTGGGCAGCCGCCTGATGGACGGCCTCAAGCACGTGGCCCGCGCGCAGCAGTGCCGCGAGGTGCAGCTGATTTCGCGCACCACGCGCGAGGATGCCCACCGCTTCTACTTCCGCCAGGGCTTCGGGATCGAGTGTTTCCACCTGCGCTGGAAAGTCACCCCCGGCTGAACTGGCCCGCGCGGGCCGCACCGGCCCGCCTTTGGCTGGCCTTCAGCCAGTCTTGACCTTCCCTTGAGACGCCGCCGCCACACTGCTGTCGGCGGCTGTCCGTACGTCCGCCGCCAGACATCCATTCAGACCAACGATATCCAAGAGGGAGACATGCTCACACATTCCACCATGGCGCGCGCCGTCGCGCTCGCGCTGGCCATCCTGGCCGCTGGCACAGCCGCGGCGCAGGACAGTGCGGCCGCACCGGCGGCCCCCATCCAGCGGGTCGAGATCACCGGCTCGAGCATCAAGCGGGCGGAGGCCGAAACGGCATCGCCCGTGCAGGTGATCACCCGCGACGACCTGGCCAAATCCGGCAAGGCGACCGTCGCCGAATATCTGCAGACCCTGACCTCGGACGGCGCCGGCTCGCTGCCGACCGGGTTCGTCAACGGGTTCGCCGCCGGCTCCACGGCCATTTCCCTGCGCGGGCTGGGCGCCACCTCCACCCTGGTGCTGCTCAACGGCCGCCGCATGGCGCCGTTCGCGCGCGCCGACGACGGCCAGAAGACCTTCACCGACCTGTCCACCGTGCCCATGGAAGCGGTGGACCGCATCGAGGTGCTGAAGGACGGCGCTTCCGCCACCTACGGCGCGGACGCCATCGCGGGCGTGGTCAATATCATCCTGCGCAAGGACATGAACGGCACCATCGTCAAGGCCACGGCGGGCACCAGCACCGGCTATCACGACAACAACCAGGCACGCGCCGCGCTGACCTGGGGACGCGGCGACCTGGACGCGGACGGCTACAACCTGCTGCTCAACGCAGAGGTCTACCGCAGCAACGAACTGCTCAACAAGGACCGGCGCGACCGCGCCTGGATCGGCCATGGCGACCTGCGGCCCTGGGGCTATGCGCTGGAGACCCAGTTCGCCACCGGCTTCCTCAGTTCGGGCGTGCCGGGTGCGAACGTCACCGGCGCGCTGCGCAACCCGGTCACCAACGCATATGTGTTCCTGCCCGGCTGCGCCCAGCTGTCCGAGTCGGTGCAAGCCGATCCCAAGGTGTGCGTCGCCCACCAGGACCAATGGCGCAGCATGCAGCCGCAGATCGACGGCTACAACCTGTACGCCAAGGGCACCTGGCGCGTCAACGGCGACCTGCAGGCCTATGCGGAAGCGAGCTACTCGAAACGCGACACCTCGTCCCAGCTGGCGCCGCCGACCATCACGCCGACCGTGTCGTTTCCGCCGAATGCCGCCTATCCGCAAGGCCTGATCCCGTACGGCTCGGGCAGCACGGCGATCCTGATGGCGGCCCAGCATCCGCAAAACCCGTTCGGCGCGGCGGTGCGCGTCCGCTACGGCGCCTGGGACGTGGGACCCAACCTGCGCGAGGCCAATAATGAATTCAGCCGCGTGATCGTGGGCCTGAAGGGGCAGGTGGCCGGCTGGGACATCGATGCGGGCCTGCTGCACTCGCAGTCCGAGCTGGAGCTGGCCGCGCTGGCCCTGAACATGGGCGTGCTGAAGGCCGCTCTCGGCGACCCGTCCAGCTCGTTCTTCCCCTACTACATCGGGGCGGAAGCCAAGAAGAACCCGGCGTCGCTGTACGCGGCCCTGGCCGGCACCGTGCGCTCCCACTCGACCACCAGGCTCGATAGCATCGACGCCAAGGCGTCGCGCGAACTGCTGCGTCTCCCCGGCGGCATGCTGGGGCTGGCGGTGGGTGTCGAGCACCGCGAGGAGAAGGTGGACAACCCGTCCTTCCCCGGTTCGGAAAACGGCAGCATCAACCAGAACTACGTGGCGGCCAAGGGGAGCCAGGAGATCACCGCCGTGTATGCGGAAGTGGCCGCCCCGGTCCTGCCGGCGCTGGAGCTGTCCGCCGCCGTGCGCTATGACCGCTATAACGCCTTCACCTCCACCACGCCCAAGGCCGGGATCAAATGGACGCCTCTGAAAACGCTGGCGCTGCGCGGCACCTACTCGGAAGGCTTCCGTGCGCCCGGCCCGGCCGAATCAGGCAAGGAGTCCCAGTCGACCGGCACCGCCACCGCCACCGATCCGGTCCGCTGCCCGAACGGCACGCCGCTGCCGGGCGCCTCGGCGGCCGACTGCCAGGCCTCCATCACCGCGATCAAGGTCGGCGATCCCAACCTCAAGCCGGAGACCTCGCGCGGCGTCACGCTCGGCATTGTGTGGGATCCGTTCGAGGGCACCTCCCTCGCGCTGGACGGCTGGCGCATCCGCCGCGAGAATGAGATCAACCCGCTGCCGTACAACGAAGCGGCCGCCTTGCCCACCGCCATCCGTTCGGACAACAACCTGAAGGATGCGCACGGCGTGGTGATCCCGAACACCGGCACCCTGCTGCTCACCTACGCTCCGTACCGCAACTCGAGCTACACCGAGATCAAGGGCGTGGACCTGGACCTGAAGAAGCGCCTGCAGCTGGGCGCCGCCGGGCGCCTGACGCTGAACCTGACCTGGACCCACATCGCGTCCTGGCTGCGGGCCGAGTCGGCGACCGTCAAGTACCAGTACGCAGGCACGCACGGCAACTGCGACACCTCCAACTGCGCCGGAACGCCCAAGGACAAGGGCAGCCTCACCGCCGCCTGGGACCGCGACGGCTGGAACGTCAGTGCGACCGCCAACTACCGGGCCGACATGCAGAACGTCCTGTATGCGGGCGCCCGCTGCGCCTCGGCGTTCGCGGACAAGAGCCCGGCGCCGAATGCGGACTGCCGCCTGGCCTCGTTCACCACGGTGGACCTGTCGGTGCGCTACAACTTGTCGCGCCAGCTGCAGCTGTTCGGCTCCGTCAGCAACCTGTTCGACAAGATCGCACCGCTGGATCCGCTCACTTACGGTGGCATGAGCTACAACCCGATGGACGCCAGCGGTGCGATCGGGCGGTATCTGAAAGTGGGTGCGCGCTACAGCTTCTGATGGACGACCGTATGAGGACAGACATATGAGGAGGGCCGGGCGCGCGGGCGCGGTGCCGGCGCTGGCTGTGGCTTTCGTCCTCATCGCCGGCTGTGCGTGGCGGCTCGCGGCCGATCCGCCCGCTGGGCCGTGGGCGGTCGAGCGCAGCTGGCGCCTGCGCGTCAATGGCGTCCCCGAGCAGGTCTGGCTGCGCGGGCGGCGGGCGGAGCTGCCACTGCTGCTGGTGCTGCACGGTGGCCCGGGGACCAGCGAGATGGCGCTGTTCCGCCATTTCACCCCCGGGCTGGAGGAGGCTTTCCTGGTGGCGCACTGGGATCAGCCGGGGACCGGCCGGTCCTACGTCTCCGAGGCGTTCGCGCGCCCGCTCACCATGGAGGCCGTGCTGGCCGATCTGCACCTGGTGGTCACGCATTTGCTGCGCGCCACCGGCCGCACCCGATTGGTCTTGCTCGGCCATTCATGGGGATCGGCGCTGGCCTTCCAGTACGCGCAGCGCCACCCCGAAACGGTGGCGCTGGTGGCGGGGACCGGGCAGGTGGCCGACATGCGGGCCGGCGAACGCCTGTCCTGGGAGTACGCGCGGGCGCAGGCCGCGCAGCGGCGCGCCACGGTGGCGCAGCGCAACCTGGGCGGCATCGGCCCGCCGCCGCACACCGTGGAGCGCATGCTGGTCGCACGCCATTGGGTCGAGCGTTTCGGCGGCACCTTCGCCAACGGGATGTCGACCGGGGACCTGGTGTGGGGCGCGCTGCGGCGGCCCGAAACCAGCCTGCTGGATCTGTGGCGCTTCGGCGCAGGCAACCGCCGTTCCCTGGCGGCTCTGTGGCCGGCGTTCGCGCAGCTGGACCTGCGCCAGAGCGTCCCAGGGCTGGAGGTGCCGGTCCTCCTCCTGCTCGGCCGGGCCGACCAGGTGACCCCGGCGCCACTGGCGGCGGCCTACCTGGAGCAGCTGCGCGCACCGGGCAAGCGCCTGGTGTGGTTCGAGCGCGCGGCCCACAATGTGCCGTTCGAGCAGCCGCGGGAGTTCGTCGATGCCCTGCGCGCCGGCTACGCCGCGCTGGTGTGGCAGCCGGCCCACGGCGGCCCGGCCGGCGCGGCGGGCCTTTAGCAATCCTTTAGAGACTGGGGTTATGATCGGAAAAAGACGCCCGCCCCGGAATCCGGGCCGGGCGTGAATCACGCGATGGAATGCTGGACCCGGACGGCCGGGATCCAGCAGCGCCAGTATCGGGCAGTTGTCTCAAGATTGGCTCAAGGGCAGCTTGCGATACGCTCAAGGCGCGTGGAGGGAGAGCAGGGTGCGTTTGTGTTTGATTGAAGACGATCTCGAACTGGGCCAGGCACTGCACGCGGCCCTCAACGATGCGCATGAAACGGTCTGGGTGCGCCGCGCCGCTGACGGGGAGCGCTTGCTGATCGCCGAGTCGTTCGATGTGGCGATCCTGGACCTGGGCCTGATCGATGGCGACGGCCTCGAACTGCTGGCGCGGCTGCGCGCGCAGGAACTGGACATGCCGGTGGTGGTGATCACCGCGCGCGAGGCGCTCGAGGTGCGCCTGCGCGGCCTGAACCTGGGCGCCGACGATTTCCTGGTCAAGCCGTTTGCCACCAGCGAGCTGCTGGCGCGGGTGCGCGCCGTGGCCCGGCGCGCCAATGGCTGGAGCCACGGCCGCGAAAGCGTCTGGACGGTGCGCGAGCTGACCCTGGACGAGGGCCGCATGCTGGTGCGGCGCGACCAGGCCCCGCTGGCCCTGTCCCCCACCGAATTCGCCCTGCTGCGCGCCCTGATGCGGCGCGCCAACCGGGTGCTGACGCGCCGCCAGCTGGAGAGCTGGGCCCTGCCCAACAGCGACGCCCAGGCGCTCGACGTGCACATGTCCAATCTGCGCAAGAAGATCGGCGGCGACTATATCCGCACGATCCGGGGCGTCGGCTATGTGATGGAGAAATGACCCGCATGGCCGCGCCCCCGTCCGCCCCGCCCAACCGCTCCCTGAGCCTGCGGCTGTTCGGCTGCTTCGCCGCCGTGATGGTTCTCCTGTGGATCATCATGCTGGCCGGGATGCTGCTCGAAGCGGCGGGCGTGAACCGCGACCGCCAGGAGCGCGAGCTGGGCGTGTTCGCGCGCATGTCCCTGCACGCCTTGGCGGATCACGCCGGCGGGCCCGGCCTGGCCGAACGGGCCCGCCGCTTCATGGCGCTGGAAGACGAGATGCGCAATGTGTACTACGCGGACTGCATCGGCCCGGTGACCATGCAGGTCTGGCGCGGCGCCACGCTGGTGTATGACCACGGCGGCCTGCCGGGCGCGCGGCCGGCGGGCGGCCTGGCGCGTCTCGAGCACGGCGGCACCTCGTGGCTGACCGCCAGCGCGACCGACCCGCGGAGCGGCCTCACCGTGCGGGTCGGAACCGAGGAAACGCTCGGCTTCCTGCTGCGGAAAACCAACTGGAGCTTTATGTTCCTGCCGCATGTCCTGAGCATGCCGCTGAACCTCATTCCGCTGTGGTTCGTGGTGCGCCGCGGGTTGCGCCCGATCCGCGAGATCATCGGCGAGCTGCGCGGGCGCGACAGTGCCGACCTGTCCCCGCTGGCCACGCCGCCCTACCGCGAGCTGCAGCCGCTGACCGGCGCGATCAACACCCTGATGGAGCGGCTGGACGAGCGCATCAGCCGCGAACGCGATCTGCTGGCCGACGCGGCGCATGAGCTGAAGACACCGATGGCCATCATCCAGGCCAACGCGGATAACCTCCTGGCCGCGCGCGGGGCCGCGCAACAGGCCCGCGCGCACGCAGGGCTGGAGCAGGGTGTCCGCCGCGGCGCCCATGCGGTGCACCAGCTGCTGGCGTATGCGCGCTCGGGCGCCCATGCCGCCGATCTGCGCCAGGTGCCGCTCGACCTGGGCGAGCTGCTGCTGGACCGGGTGGCCTGTTTCGCCACCGTGGGGCTGGCGCGCGGCATCGACATGGAGCTCGACTGCCAGCCCGGCGTGACGCTGCCGCTGCATCGGGAGAGCATGGCGGCGGTGATCGACAACATCCTCGACAACGCCATGAAGTACGCTCCGGACGGATCGCGCGTACGCGTCACCCTGGCCGCCAACGCGGAAGGGACCACGCTGGAAGTGTCGGACCAGGGGCCCGGCATCGCACCGGAGCTGCGCGCCAAGGTGTTCGAGCGGTTCTACCGGATCCCGGGCAGCACGGCCTCGGGCAGTGGCCTTGGCCTGCCGATCGCGCGCCGTGCGCTGCTGCACAACGGCGGCACCATCGCGCTGAATGACGCCCACGGCGGTGGCTTGCGCGTCGTAATCGCGCTGCCGCCCCCCTCCGCGCCGCCCACCGCGGCGCTCAGTGCCGCGCCGGAGCTGCTTCCGGAGCCTGCGCCGCGCGCCGTGCCAGCAATGCCAGAACCATCCCCACACACAGCATGTGGCTGACCACCACGGCGTAGGCCACCCACAGCGCGTTGAAACGCGGTGCGGGTGCCTGCGACAGCGGCATCACGACGAAGTTCATCACGGCATAGATCACCAGCCCTGCCAGCGCGCCGGTGCGCAGCGGCGCGCCCAGCAGGCGGGGAAAGGCCTGCACCACCAGCGCAAAGATCGCGGCGATCACGCAGGCCATGGCGAAGTGCAGCGCGGCGCCGAGCCAGGCGGAGGCGCTGCCCCCCTGGAAGGCGGCGGGCCCTTCCAGCCCGGCCGCCACGCTTTGCAGGATGCGGGTGGGCGGGACCTCCCGGTACAGATACCAGAACACCATCGCGCTCACGATGTCGAGCACGGCGATAATGGCGCCCCAGGCGAGGGCGCGGCGGCACAGGGTGACGGCAGTCATGGGGTGGCGTCTCCGTTCATGGATACAGGTGGATGGCAGCGGCCGAGATATTCTGCCAGCCCGGCGAGTTCGCGTTGCAGATAGCGCTGGTTGAGCCGCCCGAACAGCAGCGCCGCCGCGGCCGCACATGGCCCGCGCAGCGTGATCGTGAGGCACAGCTGGCAGCCGTCCGCCGCGGGTTCGATCCAGTGCCCCGCCTGCACGGAGACGCCCAGGCCCTGGCAACTCCAGCTGAAGCCACGAAAGGGCTCGGCCTGTTCGACCGTCCAGGTCGCGGGCAGCAGGCCGGGCTGGTGGAGCCGCACGCGCGCTCCCGTCACCAGCGTGGCCTGGTGCACCCATGCGGCGCGGGTCACGGTCGGGGTCCAGCGCGGCCAGCGTTCCACATCGCGCAGGGCCGCCCAGACTGCGGCGGGAGGTGCGGCGAGATGGCCGTGCAGTTCGTAGCTGACGCAGCGTGGCGCGCGGCTGACCAGGACCGCGGCAGCGGCCGGGAGGCGAATGGCATCCAAGGGCAAAGGTCTCGAGAGTGCGATCCCGGTATTGTCGCGCAAGGCCCGGCCAGGTGGCTAAAGGCCGGCTAAAGCCCGGCGCCTTAAGCCAACCTTTAGCCAGTCTTGCGATGATGCGCCCTGGTGTTTCCTCGAAATCTCTACCGGAGAATGCATGCGCTTTCGATTCGCGACCCCGTTGGCCGGCGCTGTCCTGGCCTCCCACCTCATTCTGTCCACCGCCGCGGCGCAGGCCCCGGTGCCGCAGCCCGGCCCGTATGCGCGCATGGTGGTGATCCAGCCGCACGCCGGCCAGGCCACCGCCTTCGAAGCCGGCTACCAGCGCCACCTCGAGTGGCACCGCGGCGCACAGGACCGCTGGACCTGGTACGGCTGGAACTTCGTGCTGGGCGACCGGCTGGGAAAATTCATGGATGGCACCTTCTTCCACGCCGCCGAGGACTTCGACGATCCCGTGCGTCCGGCCGACGACGGCGCCGACAACGTGCGCAACGTCGAGCCCTACGCCGATTTCGAGAGCCACGGCATCTACGAGCGCCTGGCCAGCGTCAGCGCCGGCGCACCGCTGCCGGACACCGCGCCCTACCTGGCCATGACCACCTACTTCGTCGCGCCCGGTGCCGCGCCGCGCTTCGAGGAGATCCTGCGCGCGCAGGCCAGGGCCCAGCCGGCGGGATCCCGCTTCAGCTGGTACCGCATGACAGTGGGCGGCGAGGCCCCCGCGTACGTCCTGCTGCGCGCGGTACCGAGCTTCGGCGCCGCGGCGCATCTCACCGACTGGTTTGCCGGGGCCCGGCCGCCCGCGGCCACTGGCGTTGTGACGCGGGTGCGCGCGGAGCTGCTGCGCTATGCGCCCAAGATGAGCTACCATCCGGAGGGCTAAAGACAGCCGGGCCACCGCCCGGCCCAGCGCCCACCCTGTTCGCGAAGGAGCTTCCGTGCGTTGTCGATTCGTGGTTCTGCTGGCCGCCGTGCTGCTGGCCGGCGATCTGGCCCTGTCCCCGGCGGCCGCTCAGGCCCCCGCTCCGCAGCCTGGACCGTACGCGCGCATGCTCGTGGTCCAGCCAAATCCCGGCCAGGACCGCAGCTTTGACGAGGGCTACCAACGCCACATGGAGTGGCACCAGGCGGCGCGTAACCCGTGGACCTGGTATGGCTGGTATTTCGTGCTGGGCGAACGGATGGGCAAGTTCGCGGCGGGGAGCTTCTTCCATGCGGCGACCGATTTCGACCATGTGCTGCGGCCGGGGGAGGCCGGTCTGGACATGCTGCGCAATGTCAGGCCCTACGCCCACTTCGAGAACCAGGCGGTGCTCGAACGCCTGGCCGGTCTGAGTGCCGGCGCGCCTTTGCCCGACAGCGCGCCGTTCCTGGCGATGCATACCTGGTACGTCGCGCCCGGCCAGGCGCAGGCCTTCGAACAGATGCTGCGTGCGCACGTGCGCAGCCGCCCGGCGGATGAGCGGTTCAGCTGGTACCGGCTGGCGCTCGGGGGCGAGGCTCCGGCATATCTCCTGCTGCGCGCCGCCCCGAGCTTCGGCGGCGCGGCCCAGCTGCCCGACTGGTGGGGGCCGCCGCAGCCGGGAGACGTCCCCGGCGTGGTGCTGCGCGTGCGGTCGGAGCTGCTGCAGTTCATGCCGCACCTGAGCCACCAGCCAGGCGGGTGACCTGGCGGCTGCCGTGCGACCGCCTGCATCCGGAGCCGCGCCTGCCCTGGCCGCGCAGCGTGACATGAGCCCATCCTTGCAGATGCGTGCCGTGGGACCGGAGGCCGACCTGGTGGCCGGCCACTCGGCACGCGCCTTTGCGCCGCACAGCCATGAGCAATATGGCTTCGGTCTGGTGCTGGCGGGGGGCCAGCGTTCGCGCAGCCGCAGTGGCATCGTGGAGGCGCGGCGCGGAGACCTGATCAACGTCCTGCCCGGCGAGATCCATGACGGTGCCCCGCTCGATGCCAGCGGCCGCGCGTGGACCATGCTGTATCTCGATGCACCCTTGATGGAGCGGCTGTTGCTCGATGTGAGCGGCGCGCGCCAGCGCGCGGCCAGCTTCGCCGGGCCGGTGCTGTCGGACCCCGCCGCCGTGCGTCAGCTGCAGCGGGTGCTCGCTTGCGCCGCCCACCCGCACATGCCGCCCGCCGCGTTCGAGGAGGCCTTGCTGCCCCTGCTCGCCTGCCTAGTGCGGGACGTGGACCGTGTACCGCCCTGCAGCGACGCAGTGCGGCGGGTGCGGGCCCGCCTGGACGAGGCGCCCGAGCTGCCCCATTCGCTGGACGCGCTCGCGGCCGAGGGCCAGATCGGCAAATTCCACCTGATCCGCAGCTTCGCCGCCGTCACCGGCCTGACGCCGCACGCCTACCTGGTGCAGGCCCGCCTCGGCCTCGCGCGGCGCCTGAGCGACGCGGGCC
>NZ_SPVF01000148.1 GCF_004614185.1 Zemynaea arenosa
CATCATGACCACCGCCCGCGTCGAAGAGCTGGACCGCCTGCTTGGCCTGGAGACCCAAGCCCGGCACCGCGGTCACCTGGGTCATCAAGCCGGGCGAAGTGATGAAGGGCACTTGCGAATGGCACCTCGGCAAAATGGCGTTCGACTTGCACAGCTATTTCCTGCACAGCGAGGACTGAGCGCCGGCCTGGCCGCGTCCACGATCTAGACAAAGTTTTCTAGATCCACTATGCTGCCAGCATGCCCTCGCCCCGCAAACCCACCGCCGCCGAGCTCGAACTGCTGCGCATCCTGTGGCAGATCGGCCCGGCGACGGCCAAGCAAGTCCACCAGGAAGCCGCCGCCGCGCGGCCGGACTCGGCCTACGCCACCGTCCTGCGCGTGCTCCAGGTGATGCATGCGAAGGGCCTGCTGACCCGCGACGAGTCCCAGCGGGCTCACGTGTACGCGCCCGCCCAGCCCCAGGATTCCCTTCAGACCAGCCTGGTCAAGGACCTGATCCACAAGGCGTTTTCCGGCTCCGGCAAGGAGCTGGTGCTGGCCGCCCTGCGCGGCCACGTGACGGACAAGGAACGCGCCGAGATCGCGCAATTCCTCAAAGACGAGCAATGAGCGCCGCGCCCACGGCCGCGCGTCCCGATCCGCGTCCCCAGCCGCCCGTCCAGCCCGATCCGGAAGACTGCTGCCGCAGCGGCTGCAACCCCTGCGTGTTCGACCTCTATGACGAGGCCCTGGCCCGCTACGAGCGCGAGCTGGCGGCGTGGCGGGCCCGCCACCCGGACGCGTGACGCCGCGCAGGTCTGGACGCCCGCCTGCAAGCGTGCCACGATGGGGCCTCGATCAAAGGCTGCGGCCGAGTTCGCCGCTGGGAATCGCCACCTGCTGAAGGACCGGGGACATGCGCCACCGCATCATGCTGGGGTTCACGCTATTGCTGGCGCTGACGGCGGTATTGGCGCTCCCCTGGTTCGCGCTGCAGGAGGCCCGCCGCCAGGCCTATAACATCACCGGCGAGATCGCCATGGGCCTGGCGCGCGACGTGTTACACCGCGCCAACGAAACGTCGCGCCAGTCTCTCGTGGCGTTCCAGCGCATGCAGAAAGTCGCAACCGCACCCTGTTCCTCCGCTGCTGTCGCCGTGATGCAGCAGCTCGACCTCACCTCCACCTACATTCAGGCTGTCGGCTACGCCCACGACGGGCAGGTGCTGTGCTCGTCCATGGCCAGTGTGCCCATCCGGCTGGGCGCGCCCGCCTTCTACACCGCGCGCGGGTATGCCATCTACGCCGACGTGACCCTCCTGGAGGCCGGTCACACACCGCTGCTGGCGCTCGGCGGTGGCGACTTCTTCGTGGTCATCCACCGCGACCTGCCGCTCGATACCTGGACCACGGTGCCCGGCGTGTCGCTGGCCGTTTTTCACCTGGACCGGCCGGTCGGCCAGGGCCCCCTGCTGGCCCATGGCGATGTCAGCCCCTCCTGGGCCGCGCACGTCGCCAGCCAGACGGCCGGCAGCACGTTCACCGATGCCAAACACCTCGTCGCGGTGCTGCGGTCGCAGGAGTTCCGGTTGTCCGCCGTCGCAGCAGTTCCGATCGGCTATATGCACGCGCGGGAGCGCGATATCGCGCTGCGGCTGGTTCCAGGTGGCATCCTGGCCGGTATCGCCGTCGCTGCCACCATCCTGCTGCTCGCGCGCCAGCAGCGCTCACTGGCGGCCGCGCTCAAATATGCCTT
This sequence comes from Zemynaea arenosa, assembly GCF_004614185.1. GTDB lineage: Bacteria > Pseudomonadota > Gammaproteobacteria > Burkholderiales > Burkholderiaceae_D > Telluria > Telluria arenosa. The sequence continues at coordinate 1,738 of NZ_SPVF01000148.1, forward strand.
GCGGCGCGACGAGTTTTACCTGCAATACCAGCCGATCATCGATCTCGCCAGCGGCCATTGCGTCGGGGCCGAAGCGCTGCTGCGCTGGCGGCGCCCGAATGGAGAATCGATCGGGCCGGATCTGTTCATTCCTGTGGCCGAGCAGACCGGGATCATCACGCGCCTCACCGAGCGGGTGCTGGAGCTGATCCAGGCCGATACCGGTGCCTTCCTCGCGCGCGCACCGCATTTCCATATCGCGCTGAATGTCGCGGCCAAGGATTTCCAGTCCGGCCGCATCGTTCCAATGCTGGACCGTTTTCTGGAGCGCAGCGGCGCCGCACCGTCCAACCTGACTGTGGAAATCACGGAACGGACCGTGGTCGATCTCGAGAAAGCGCGCGGCGTGCTGCTGCAATTGCGCGCGCGCGGCATTGCAGTGTCGCTGGATGATTTCGGCACCGGCTACTCCAGCCTGTCGTACCTGGAAGCGCTGGATGTCGACCACCTGAAAATCGACCGCTCCTTCATCGAAGCCATCGGCACCCGCGCGCCCACCAGCCAGGTCGTGCAGCACATCATCGCGATGGCGCGCACGCTCAAGCTGTGCATGGTGGCGGAAGGGGTGGAAAGCCAGGCCCAGGCGGACTTCCTCGAAACCCACGGCGTCCAGTACGCGCAGGGCTGGCTGTTCGGCAAGCCGATGGCGTTCAACGAACTCACCGAAACCTACCGCATGTGGGAGCCGCCCAAGGTCCGTTCCGGCGAACGCAGCCACCGCGAGTGACCCTGGCGGCGGACAAGACCGCACCGCTGCCCTGTTGGCCTTTTGTACACGCGAGTGCGACATACATGCCGCATGCGTGGCACATCCATAGTGGAATCCGCCCCGGACCGCGGCGCTTGTCCTGCCCCATGCCTTCTGGCCCAGGCCCACGATTGAGGAAGGTCCAATTTTTGCTCCGGATTGAGGGACGCCGTGACCACGGAGCCCACCTCAAGGAGAAGCAACATGAAAAGACTGTTGACTGTGCTCGCGCTGGCTTTGGCGGCCTCGGGCGCGCAGGCGGCCACCACCACCTTCCGCTCCACCATGAGCGGCCCGGCGGAAGGGACGCCGAACGCGTCGCCCGGCTATGGCGTCGCCACCATCGTGCTGGACGACACCGCGAACACGCTGTCACTGGATATCCCGTTCACCGACCTGTTGGCGGGTACGACCGCAGCGCACATCCACTGCTGCACCGCCGATCCGCTGACTGGCACGGCGGCGGTGGCCACCACGCTGCCGGCCTTTGCGGATTTCCCGCTGGGCGTGACCTCCGGCCACTACACGCACACGCTGGACCTGCTCGACCCGGTCAGCTACAACCCGTCCTTCATCACCGCGCACGGGGGCACGGTCGACACGGCCGAGGCGGCGCTGATCGCGGGCATGCTCGCCAATGAGTCCTATCTCAATCTCCATACCTCGCTGTATCCCGGCGGTGAGATCCGCGGCTTCCTGGTGGAGCTGCAGTCGCCGGTGCCGGAACCGGGCATGGCGTGGATGATGTGGTCGGGATTGGCGGCAGTCGGTGTAGCCGGTTGGCTGCGGGGCCGCCGCGGCTGATCGCGGTGCGGGCCGGTTGAAGCGCGTCGGCCGGCTGGCCCGTCGCCGAGCTTAGCCGTCCGCGCGAGCAACGCTTGCCAGGCGCGCCCAGGCGGGAAGCGCTGCGCGCCAGAACGCGTCCAGGGACGCCTGCGCTTCCATCGGCAGCCGGAGCAAGCGTGCGGTCTCGTTGAGGACGGCCAGCGCGCCGGCGTCATCGCGCACCTCGATCGCGGCCGCGCCCGTTTGCTTGGACAGCTTTTCACCCTCGGCATTGCACACCACCGGCACATGCAGGTAGCGCGGCGTCGGCACGCCCAGCAGACGCTGCAGGAAGATCTGGCGCGGTGTGGAATCGATCAGGTCGGCGCCACGGACCACGTCGGTCACGCCCTGCAGCGCATCGTCCACCACGACAGCCAGCTGATAGGCCCAGAACCCATCGGCCCGCTTGAGTACGAAGTCGCCCGACTCCGAAGCCAGCCGCTGCGCTACATGACCCGCCATGCGGTCCTCGAAATCGATCACGTCATACGGCGCATCGGGCACCCGCACGCGCAGGCTGCGCGCGGTCTTGCCGGGGCCGAGGCCGTAGCGGCAGGTGCCGGGGTAGATCGCCGAGCCATCCGGTGCCAGCCCGAGCTGCGAATCGGCGATCTCGCGCCGGTTGCAGCCACAGGGGTAGGTGCTGTCCGCCAGCTGGTCGAAGGCCTGCTGGTACAGCGCCTTGCGCTGGCTCTGCCACACGACCTCGCCGTCCCAGTGCATCTGCAGCTTGCCCAGCAGGTCCAGGATCGCCCGGTCCGCGCCTGCAACCGCGCGCGCCTCATCCACGTCCTCGATCCGCACCAGCCATCGCCCGCCATACGCACGCGCATCCAGGAAACTGGCGAGCGCAGCCACCAGCGAGCCCGCATGCAGCGGGCCAGTCGGAGACGGGGCAAAGCGCCCCACGTACTGCGGGTTCACTTGGTCGCGGCGGGCTTCGCTTCGTGTGCCTGGATCAGGCTGGTGACCTGCTTGCCCAGCTCGTTTGGCACCGCCATCGACAGCTGGTAGTGCTCGATCTGGAAGCCCTTGGCCGTGCGCCGGATGACACCGCTGGCCTGGCACGGTCCCATCTGTGTATCGAGCAGCTCGTCGAACCAGATCACACTGCGGTCCGGCGCCCAGTACACATTGCGCTTGACCGCCTTGAACGACCAGGCCGAGCCGCGCGCGAAATAGGGCTTGGCCCAGGCGCGGAATTCCTCGCGGTGCCACAGCTCGGTCTTGTCCGTGCCGATGTACACACCATCCGGCGCGATCTTGTCGAAGTAGGCCGGACGCGCATGGGCTGCATCGTCATGCCACTGGTCGATGAAGGCGCCGACTTGCTGCTTCAGTTCAGCGTCGGTCTGGGCCGCGGCCGTAAAACACGCGGCGGAAAGACAACAGGCGAGAAGGAATCTTTTCATGCCGTTGATTGTACCCCTGTGGAGGCTCCTATAATCCTTTCCTCAACCATATGAAGACGATTCCTACCTCTCTGCTGTGCGCACTGCTGCTCGGTGTCAGTACACTGGCCATCGCGCAGACGGCCACCAGCGCCACGGCCGCCCCGCGCGCGCCGGGCAACGTCCAGGTGTACGGCATTCTGGACATGTACGTGGGCCGTTCGGACAATTCCGGCGCCCCGCGCGCCACCACCGTCGTCAACAGCGGCGGCCTGAGCACCTCGTTCTGGGGCCTGCGCGGCACGGAAGACCTCGGCCACGGGCTGCGCGCCGTGTTCGCGCTGGAGAGTTTCGTGCGGCTGGACACCGGCGACTTCGGCCGCCTGCCCGGCGACCCGCTGTTCTCCCGTAACGCCTACGTCGGCCTGGCCGACAGCTGGGGTGAGCTGCGCCTCGGCCGCCAGAGCGCCGCCGTGTGGCTGGCCGCGATTGCCTTCAATCCCTTTGGCGCCTCGACCCGCTTCTCGCCGTTGCAGACGCAGTTGTGGACCCCGCCCTACGGGATCAACATCGCCGCCGACACGGGCTGGGCCAACACCCTCGGTTACACCTCGCCCACCGCCCACGGCGTCACGGTGCGCGCGCAGTATGGCCTCGGAGAAGTGCAGTCCGGCCGCAACAACGCCGCCGTCTCGGCGACGTGGATGTCCGGGCCCGCCGGCCTTGTGCTGGCCGCGCAAAAGGTGGAGGCCGGCCCCGGCATCACGCCCGCCGCGCCGAGCCAGACCACCTGGCTGGCCGGTGTCTCGTACGACCTCAAGGTCGCCAAGCTGTATGCGACCTGGGATCGCAACCGCTCCGCCGGCACGGAACGCCGCACCCGCACGGGCCAGATCGGCGCCACCGTCCCCTTCGGCCGCGGCAACCTGCTGCTGTCCTGGGCCCACACGCGCGACAAGTCGCGCACCGTGGCGCCCTACCACCGCAACTCCGCCGCCATCGGCTACGACTACGCCATCTCGCCGCGCACCGGGCTGTACGCGGTGGCCCTGTACGACAAGACCACGGTGGCCCGCAGCGGCACCACCTGGGCCACCGGCATCCGCTTGCGCTACTAGTCCCGCGCGGGCAGAATGGCGGGCCAGCAACATTGCCCAAACCGCCATGACGATCACCCGTGCAGTCCTCGCTCCCGCTGTCCTAGCCATCGCGGCCATTCCCACCGTGGCCAGGGGCGAAGGCTGCAAATACCTGACCATCGCCGAGCTGCCCGTCACCTACACGGGGGCCGGCCTGCAGCCTGCGGTCGAGGGCAAGATCAACGGCAAGCCGGCCGCCATGCTGATCGACACTGGCTCCACGTGGACCCTGATCACGCCCACCGCCGTGGGCACCTATGGCTTGTCGCAGCGCGCGAGCGGCGAATATGTGACCGGCATTGGCGGCCGTAGCCGGGTGTATCAAAGCCGCGTCGCGGACTTTTCCATCGGGCCCGTCACCGTACACAACCGCTGGCTGCGCGTGCTGGGCGAGATGGCGGGCGAGCCCTCCTATGCCGCGATCATCGGCAGCGACTTCTGGATGCAGGCCGACTTCGAGCTGGTGCTGTCCGAGAAAAAGCTTCGCTTCTTCAAGCCCCAGTCCTGTGACCGCACGGTCTTCCTCGGCTACTGGGACCAGAACGCGATGGTCATTCCACTGGAAGCGCCGGGTCAGGACCCGCGCCCGCACGTCATGGTCAAGGTGAACGGAGGCGAAGTGCAAGCCGTGATCGACAGCGGCGCCACGTACTCGGTCCTGTCCAAGGCGGCCGCCTCGCGCATCGGCCTGAACCCGGAAGAGCTGCCGCTCGAGCTGTCCGGCTTCGCTCAGGGCGCGGGCGCGGACCGGGTGCGCAGCTATCGTGTGCGCGCCACCGTCAGCATCGGCGACGAGACCATCCGCCACGCGCGCCTGCAGGTGTCTTCCGACAGCCAAAGCTTCGGCAGCGGCGCCGAGATGCTGCTGGGGCAGGACTGGCTGCGCGCCCACCGCGTGCTGTTCGCGAGCAGCCAGCAAAAGCTCTACTTCACCTATAACGGCATCGAGCCGTTCGAGCAGACTGGCGAGCCGTGGTACGCCGCCGAAGCGCAGGGCGGCAACGCGGACGCCCAAGTCCTCATGGGGCGGCGCGAGGATACGCGCAAGCATCCGGATGATGCGCGGGCCTGGTTCGCCAAGGCTGCCGCCCAGGGCAACCCGCGCGCCAACGAGATCCTCGCCGTCCGCGCCCTCGCTGCCAACCGGCAGGATGAAGCCGAAGCCTACCTGCGCGCGACCCTGGCCGCGCAACCGGCCAACGGCCAGGCGGCGCTGCTGCTGTACACCGTGCAGGCCGCGCAACAGCATCAGGACGCCGGCGCGCAGACGCTGCGCACCTGGATGGAGAAAGCGCCCAGGGAGTCATGGATTCGCCCCGTCGCCCAGTTCTACCTGGGCCAGGCCAGCGAGCAGGATGCCCTCAAGTCCGCCGGCACCGATGAAGACCGTGTATGCACCGTGCATGACCTGGTCGCGCGCTGGCATGCCGTGAACAAGGACGCGGCGCGGGCTGCTGCGGTGCGCGCGGCTGGCCAGCCGGCATGCGCAGCGATCAAGCGGGGCTTGCTGTGATTGCGCCGTTGTTCAGGCCAGCCGTCATGGCCGCCGCCCTGGCCGTGGCAACGCTGCTCGCGCCAGCATTGAGCGCACGCGCGGCGCCAGGCTGCGAATACGCTGGCCTGCAGGAGCTGCCGCTGGAGCCCTCCCCGAACGGCCATTACATCGGCGTGGCCGGCACCATCAACCAGCAGCCTGCCCGGCTCCTGCTAGACACTGGCGCCTCGGTCACGGTGCTGACACCGCAGGCCGTCGACAACTTCAAGCTGGCCCGCCGCGCGACCGACGTGTCCGTGGAAGGCGCAGGTGGCGTCTCGCGCCTGTATCGCAGCACCGTCCAGAACATGACCATCGGCCCCTTCAACACCGGCCGCCTGATGCTCGGCGTGGTCAAGGACATGGCGCCGGGCCTGAACTACGACGTCATCGTCGGCAGCGACCTGTGGATGCAGGCCGACTTCGAGATCAACATGGCCGAACACTGGGTGCGCTTCTTCCGCGCGGTCGGCTGCGACGCCACCGCCTTCCTCGGCTACTGGGACCCGGCCGCGAAGTCCGTGCCGCTGGCCTACCCGTACGGAGACCCGCGCCCGCACCTGAAAGTCCGCGTCAACGGCACCGAGCTCGATGCCATCATCGATACCGGCGCCCCCGTGACCATGGTGTTCAGCCGCGCAGCGCAGCGCATCGGCCTCCACCCGGCCGACCAGTCCCAGGCCACCCGCGGCGAAGGTGGCGGCATCGGCGAAAACCGCTACCAGCACTACGAAGCCAGCGTGACCCTGCAGGTAGGCAGCGAGAGCACCCCGCGCACCCGCCTCGTGGTCGCGGACACCGACGGCGCTACTCGTGACTACGAACTGCTGTTAGGCCTGGACTGGCTGCGCAGCCACCGCGTGCTGTTCGCGAACAGCCAGCGCAAGCTGTACTTCAGCGCCAGCGCCAGCGCGGCCGCGGTACCGGCATCGGCATCGGCACCGCTGCCCGCACCAGCGCCGGCCACGCAGTGAGCGTGACTCAGAACTTTTTCTCGTCCACGTCCTTCAGGAAGCGGATAACGCCATCCATGTAGGTCTGCTGGTCGTCATACATGGCCATGTGGCTGCCGTTCGGGCAGTACAGGTAGCGTCCATGCGCCACCGCCTTGGACATCCACTCCATGTGCTTGGGGTCCATGGTGTCGTACTGCGCGCCCACCACCAGCGTCGGCACCGTGATCTTGCCCAGGTCCCTGGTGCGGTCCCAGTTCAGCAGGATGCCGCTGGCGCCCAGCTCGCTCGGCCCCTGCATCGGGATGTAGACCTTGGGGTTGATATGCTTGAAGGAGCGGACCGCAGGCTCCGGCCACTTGTCCGCCGGCGCGCGCAGCACATGGTAGACGTAGTGGTTCTTCATCAGCAGCTCTTCGTATTTCGGGCTGGTGTACTGCTTCTTCGCTTCCAGCTGCTTGATCTGCTTGAGCGCCTTCTGGTCCATGGACGGCATCAGTACCTCGCTGGCGTACTTGTTGTAGGCCGGGATCGACGCCATCATGTTCGAGATGATCACGCCCTTGAGGTTCTGCTGGTACTTGAGCGCGTACTCGATCGCCAGGATCCCGCCCCACGAATGCCCGAGCACGAAGAAGTTCGAGCTGTCCAGGCCCAGCGCCTTGCGCACCTGCTCCACCTCTTCCACGTAGCGTGCCGTGTTCACCAGCGACGGATCGTTCGGATTGTCGCTGTAGAAGGAGCCCAGCTGGTCGTAGTAGTAGTACTCGATGGAGGCGCCGGGGAAGTAGCTGTCCATCGCCTCGAAGTACTCGTGGGTTGCCCCCGGACCGCCGTGCAGCAGCAGGACCTTGATGGTTGGGTTGTTCCCCACCCGCTTGGTCCACACGTTGAAGGTGCCCTTCGGTGTGGTGATCGGGATCATGCGCACGCCGCCGGTCCAGGTGTCCTGGCGGCCGGTGTTATTGAAGTAGCTGGCCGGGTCGGCGGCCTGCGCCTGCAGGGCGGTGGCCGACAGCACGGCGGCTACGGCCAGGGTCAATACACGCTTCATGTCTCTCCTCAGTGGTTGTGATGGACGACGCGCGGCCATTGTAGCCCTCCCGCCGCGGGCCGCAACACGTGGCACGCCTCCGGTTTAGTAAAGCGCGTTAAACATGCCCTCCCCTCACCGATAGTCTTTGACTTCCCCTGCCATGCGGCGCTATAAAATCTCGTTGATCAAACTGTTTAATAAACCAGTCAAAGGAAGCCGATGGCGGTCACCATCCGCGACATCGCCCAGGCCTGCGAGGTGTCGACAGGGACCGTCTCGCGGGCCCTGAAAGACCAGCCGGGGCTCACCGAGTCCACCCGCCTGCGCATCCGCGCCGCGGCCGAGGCGATGGGCTACGACACCCGCCAGCTCAAGCCGCGCCGCATCCGCCGGGTGCTGTTCGTGCTCCATTCCCAGCACAACAACCTCTCCGCCACGCCCTTCTATTCGCCCGTCCTGCACGGCGCCGAGCAGGCCTGCCGCGAACATGGCATTGCCCTCTCCTTCGCGGCACTGGCCCCGGGTGAAGGCGCGATCGCCCGCATCCGCCTGCACCTGCCGGATGCGATCCTGTGCGCCGGCTTCTTCGAACCCGAGGTGCTGTCCGCCATGCGCGGCCTCGGCCTGCCCATGGCGTTGGTGGACCTGAGCCAGCCGCAGTTCGCCTGCGCCAATCCGGACCACCGGCTGGGCGGCTACATCGCCACCCGCCATCTGCTGCAACTGGGGCGCAAGCGTATCGCGCTGCTGTGCGGGTCGCTGGCCCACTTCAGCATCCGCGAGCGCGCGCACGGCTTCCGCCAGGCGCTGTTCGACGCGCACGTCCTCGCCGATCCGTCCTATGAAGCGGTCCTGCCCGATGGCGAACCGCACGAGGTGGCGGTACAGCAGGCCATGGAGCAGCTGCTGGCACTGAACCCGCGGCCGGATGGCCTGTTCTGCTTCAACGACAGCACCGCCATCGCCGCCATGCGCCACTGCCTGGGTGCCGGGCTGCGCATCCCGGAGGACATCGCCGTGGTCGGCTTCGACGACATCGAACCCGCGGCGCGCGCCAATCCGCCCCTCACCAGCGTCCACATCGACAAGGAAGAACTGGGAGCGGCCGGCATCGCCCTGCTCCTCAACCAGCCCGCCATGCAGGAGCATGAGCACGAGCACCAGGTTTTGCCGGTGCGGCTCGTGCTCCGCGCCAGCAGCATCGGCCAGTAATCGACAAAGAACAATGACCACGCAACCCGACTTCAAGGATCCCGCCGTCCTGCGCGCCCACGTTGCGCATACCATGGCCTTCTACCACCCCCGCTGCATCGACCCGAGCGGCGGGTTCTATCACTACTTCAAGGACGATGGCACGGTTTACGATGCGCACACACGCCATCTTGTCTCCAGCACGCGCTTCGTCTTCAACTACGCGATGGCGGCCCGCCGCCTCGGCGATCCGGCATACCTCGACCAGGTGCGCCACGGTGTCGCCTTCCTGCGTGACGTGCACCTCAATCCGGCCACCGGCGGCTACGCCTGGCAGCTGGACTGGCGCGAGGGCCGCAAGGCCGTCCTCGATGGCGACAACCACTGCTACGGCTTGGCCTTCGTCCTGCTGGCCTATTCGCATGCGTTGATGGCCGGCGTGACCGAGGCCGCCGCATGGATCGCGGAGACCTTCGACCTGATGGAACGCCGCTTCTGGCAGCCGGACCACGGACTCTACGCCGACCAGGCCAGCGCCGACTGGTCGAGGCTCGATCCGTACCGCGGCCAGAACGCCAACATGCACGCCTGCGAAGCTCTGATCGCGGCCTTCGACGCCACCGGCCACCTGCTTTATTTGCAGCGTGCCGCCACGCTGGCCCACAACATCACCGTGCGCCAGGCCGCCCTCGCCCACGGCATGGTGTGGGAACACTACCGCGAGGACTGGTCGGTCGACTGGGACTACAACCTGCACGACAAGACCAACATCTTCCGCCCGTGGGGCTACCAGCCAGGCCACTTCACCGAGTGGGCCAAGCTGCTGGTGCTGCTCGAGCAGCGCTGCCCGGCGCACGGCATCGATACCGCATGGATGCTGCCGCGCGCGCGCGAACTGTTCGACACCGCCCTGCTGCGCGCCTGGGACGGCACACATGGCGGCATCCACTACGGCTTTGCGCCCGATGGCAGCATCTGCGACGGCGACAAGTATTTCTGGGTGCAGGCCGAATCGCTCGCCGCATCCGCGCTGCTGGCCGACCGAACAGGCGAGGCATCGTACTGGAACTGGTACCAGCGCATCTGGGCCTACAGCTGGGCGTACATGGTCGACCACCAATACGGCGCGTGGTACCGCATCCTCACGCCGGACAACCGCAAGATCAGCGACGAAAAGAGCCCGGCCGGCAAGGTCGATTACCACACCATGGGCGCGTGCTACGACGTCCTCACCGTACTCCAGAAAGGACAGGCATGACGCGTCTCCTGACTCTTCCCGCCGGCCTGCTGCTGGCCGCTCTTCCGGCGATCGCAGTCCAAGCGGCGCCGGCTGCCGCGCCTGACAACCGCCCTTCCAGCGCGGTCAATGTCTTCATCGGCACCGGCGGCGACGGCCACACCTACCCCGGCGCCACGCGCCCCTGGGGCATGGTCCAACTGAGCCCGGACACGCAAACCCGCCACTTCAAGCAGAGCTACCCGTGGGCCGCCGGCTACCGCTACGAGGACGACACCATCCTCGGCTTCTCGCACACCCACTTTTCCGGCACCGGCCACTCGGACCTCGGCGACGTGCTGCTGATGCCTTACACCGGCGAGACCAAGCTGGAACCGGGTTACCCCGAGCGCGCCTTCTCCGGCTACCGCTCGCGCTTCCGCCACGCGACCGAGAAGGCCTGGCCGGGCTACTACGCCGTGCACCTCGATGACCAGGACGTGGACGTCGAACTCACCGCGAGCGAGCGCGTGGGCCTGCACCGCTACCGCTTCCCGGCCGGTCTCGATGCGAAAGTCATCCTCGACCTGCGCAGCAGCATCTACAACTACGCGGGCAAGAACCTGTGGTCCTCGCTGCGCGTGCGTGGCGACAGCCTGATGACCGGCATGCGCAGCACGCGCGGCTGGGCGCCGGGCCGCCAGCTGTACTTCGCCATCCAGTTCTCGCGCCCCATGCTCACCCACGAGCTGCACAACCGTGAAGATGGTGTCGAGTACCGCGGTTTCGCGGGTCCGGGCAGCGGTCCCGCTGACAAGGCGCAGGTGGAAGGCAAGGCCCTGGTTGCCGCCTTCGGCTTCGGCCCGCAGTCGCGCGAACTGCTGGTGAAGGTCGCGATCTCGCCGGTCAGCGAGGACAACGCCATCGCCAACCTTGCCGAGATGCCGGGCTGGGACTTCGACGCGGAGCGCGACAAGGCCCGTGCCGCGTGGGACACCGCGCTGTCCGCAGTCGACATCACGGCCGAACCGAAGCAGCGCCAGATGGTCTACACGGCCCTGTACCACACCATGCTCGGCCCGACCCTGTTCATGGACCGCGACGGCAGCTACCGCGGCCCGGACAACGCCGTGCACAAGGCGGACGGCTTCCGCTTCCATTCGACCTTCTCGCTGTGGGACACCTACCGCGCGCTGCATCCGCTGATGACCATCATCCAGCCACCGGAACGCAATGCGGACTTCGTGCGCTCGCTCGTCGTGTCGCAGCAGCAGAGCCCTTACGGCATCCTGCCCGTGTGGCAGTTCGCGGGGTTGGAGACGTGGTGCATGATCGGCTACCACGCGGTGCCGGTGATTGCGGACGCGTACATGAAGGGCATCCCCGGCATCGATGCCGATGCGGCGCTGAAGGCCATGGTGGCCAGCGCGGAGTATGGGCCGTACGGGGGCCTCAAGCACTACATGAAGCTGGGCTATGTGCCGATCGACCTGGAGCCGGAAGCCGCATCCAAGACCGTCGAATATGCGTTCGACGACTGGACCATCGCGCGCATGGCCGAGAAGATGGGCAAGCGCGATATCGCCGACCGCTTCTACAAGCGCGCCCAGAACTACCGCAACAGCTTCGACACCAAGACCGGCTTCCTCCGCGCGCGCAAGTCGAATGGTGAATTCCGCGAACCGTTCGACCCGACCGCTTCCAACTTCGGCAGCGACTACACCGAAGGCAGTGCGTGGCAGTACTCGTGGTATATGCCGCACGATAACGCGGGCCTCATCTCGCTGCTGGGCGGCGACAAGGCGCTGCAGGACAAGATCGACATGGTGTTCGACGCCAAGGTTGATGAGAAGGTGTATGCGCACATGGAAGACGTGACGGGCCTGATCGGCCACTATGCGCACGGGAACGAGCCGTCGCACCACGTGGCCTACCTGTACAACTTCGCGGGTGCGCCGTGGAAGACGCAGCAGCGGCTCGTCAAGATCATGGCGACGCAGTACGCGCCTGCGCCTGCAGGCTTATCGGGCAATGACGACGTGGGGCAGATGTCGGCCTGGTTCACCTTCACCTCGCTCGGCTTCTATCCGGTGGCGCCGGGGTCCAACCAGTACATCCTGGGCCGGCCGTTCGTGGACCGCGCGGTGCTTCGTCTGCCCAATGGCCGCAGCTTCACCGTGCGCGCCGAGCACCTCGCACCGGCCAACGTGTACGTCGGGAGCGTGCGCCTGAACGGCAAGCCGCTGGATGCAACCTACATCACGCACGAACAGATCATGGCAGGCGGGGAGCTGGTGTTCACGATGCAGGCCGCACCGAACAAGCAATGGGGTGTGTCGGCCGCGAGCCGGCCTTATACTATGACGCTCTACGATGCAAAGTAATACGAAACGATGGAACTGAAGCTCTACCAGGTCGATGCCTTTTCGGACCGGCCTTTCGGCGGCAACCCGGCCGCCGTCGTCCCTCTCGATGCTTGGCTGCCGGATGAGACCCTGCAGGCCATCGCCATCGAAAACAACCTCTCGGAAACCGCGTACTTCGTCAAAGATGGCGCGGATGGTGCCTACCACCTGCGCTGGTTCACGCCCGGCTGCGAGGTCAATCTGTGCGGCCACGCGACCTTGGCCAGCGCCTGGGTCATCTTCCACATGCTGGGCGATGCGGCCGAGGTGCTGCGCTTCCGCACCCGCAGCGGCGAGCTGCGTGTGCGGCGCGATGGGGACAAGCTGGCGATGGACTTCCCGGCCGTACGCCCCTTGCCCTGCATCCCGCCCAAAGCCCTGCTGGAAGCCCTCGGGTTAGTGCGCGCCGACGAGATCCTGGCCGCCGAAGACTACTTCGTCGTGGTCCCCGATGAAGACACGGTAATGCGCCTGCAGCCCGACTTCGGCGCTTTGAAGGGCCTGCCCCTGCGCGGCGTCTGCGTGACCGCTCCTGGCCAATCGCACGATGTCGTCAGCCGCTGGTTCGGCCCCAATGTCGGCGTCGACGAAGACCCCGTGACTGGCTCCGCCCATACCTCTCTGACGCCTTACTGGACCGCCCGCCTCGGCAAACCGCGCCTGACGGCCCGGCAAGGCGGCCGCCGCCAGGGCACCCTCGAAGTCGAGCAACCGGGCGACCGCGTCCTCATCCTCGGCTCCGCCGCCCTCTACCTCGAAGGCATGATCCGCATCTAAACTCACCCAGCATTCCCAGCGTCAACACCCCCAATCCGGGGACGTACCCTTCTCCCACACCGGGGTACGTCCCCAAATCCGCGAATTGCACCGGATTATCCAGATCCGGCCAAGTTGTTGAATTGGCTGGACATTTGATTATGTCGCTGCGCGCGAGATGGAATGTTTTCGGCGTTTTCCTACCCCTCTAATCCAGGGTACGTCCCCACTCTGGGAGCGGGGTACGTCCCCGGTGTGAGGGCGTAAAAAAAGCGGGCCTAGGCCCGCTTTTTTGGTGGCGTGATCGAAGATCAGCGCTTGTCGATGCCCGGCACGTCGCGCACGGCGGAGCCGACGTACAGCTGGCGCGGGCGGCCGATCTTTTGCTCGGGGTCGGCGATCATCTCGTTCCACTGGGCGATCCAGCCGATCGTGCGCGCCATCGCGAAGATGCCGGTGAACAGCGACACCGGAATGCCCAGCGCCGATTGCACGATGCCCGAGTAGAAGTCCACGTTCGGGTACAGCTTGCGCGACACGAAGTATTCGTCATTCAGGGCGATCTTCTCCAGCTCCATCGCGAGCTTGAACAGCGGGTCGTCCTGCAGACCCAGTTCGTTCAGCACCTCGTGGCAGGTCTCGCGCATCAGCTTCGCGCGCGGGTCGAAGTTCTTGTAGACGCGGTGGCCAAAGCCCATCAGCTTCACGCCCGAGTTCTTGTCCTTGACCTTCTCAATGAAGGCCGGGATGTTCTCGACGGTGCCGATTTCCTTCAGCATGTTCAGCGCCGCTTCGTTCGCGCCGCCGTGCGCCGGGCCCCACAGGCAGGCGATGCCCGCTGCGATACATGCGAACGGGTTGGCGCCCGAGGAACCGGCCAGGCGGACGGTCGAGGTGGAGGCGTTCTGCTCGTGGTCCGCGTGCAGGATCAGGATGCGGTCCAGCGCGCGCACCAGCACGTCGTTAACCTTGTACTCTTCGCACGGATTCCCGAACATCATGCGCATGAAGTTCGCGGAGTACGACAGGTCATTGCGCGGGTAGACGAACGGCTGGCCGACCGAATACTTGTACGCCATCGCGACCAGCGTCGGCAGCTTGGCGATCAGGCGGATCGCGGAGATCTCGCGCTGCTCGGGATCGTTGATGTCCAGCGAGTCGTGGTAGAACGACGCCAGCGCGCCCACGGTCCCGACCAGCACCGACATCGGGTGCGCGTCGCGGCGGAAGCCACGGAAGAAGAAGTTCATCTGCTCGTGCACCATCGTGTGACGGGTCACGGTGGTTTCGAACTTGGCTTTCTGCTCGGCGTTCGGCAGCTCGCCGTTCAGCAGCAGGTAGCAGGTCTCGAGGAAGTCGCAGTTCACGGCCAGCTGCTCGATCGGGTAGCCGCGGTACAGCAGCTCGCCCTTGTCGCCGTCGATGTAGGTGATCGACGAGTTGCACGCGGCGGTGGACATGAAGCCCGGGTCGTAGGTGAACTTGCCGGTCTGGCCGTACAGCTTGCGGATGTCGATGACGTCCGGGCCGATCGTGCCTTTGTAGATCGGCATGTCGACCGATGGGCTGCCATCGGAGAACGACAGCGTGGCTTTGGTATCAGAGATGTTCATAACACTTCCTTCTTGGGAGTGAGGCTACTTAATGAATAAACCGTACGGCTCAAACTCACACCGCTCACGCTGCGCGCAGGCGGGCCAGCAGCGCCCGCACATGCGGCAGATTCAGCTCGCCGTCAGGCTCGGTGCGCGCCAGGAACAGATCCATCAGCGCGTTGTCCGACTGGTCCAGCAGGCGGGTGAGCGCGTCGACCTCCTCGTCGGTCAGATCCAGCTCATGCGCATCCAGGAAGCGCGTGAGGATCAGGTCATTTTCGAGAAGGCCCCGGCGGCTGCGCCAGCGCAGGCGGGCGCGGTTCGTCGGGTCGGCTTGGTGCGTGCTCACTGGTGAGTCCGTTTTTTGCGTCAAACACTATACCCCGCACGCCCGAAATAGGCAGTACGGTAGTTCTACTGTATTTAGATGGCCCGGCGGACCATCAGCTCCTTGATCTTGCCGATCGCCTTGTTCGGGTTGAGACCCTTCGGGCACACGTCCACGCAATTCATGATCGAGTGGCAGCGGAACAGGCGGTACGGATCCTCGAGGTTGTCGAGACGTTCGCCGGTCGCTTCGTCGCGCGAGTCGGCGATGAAGCGGTACGCCTGCAGCAGGCCGGCCGGACCCACGAACTTGTCCGGGTTCCACCAGAACGACGGGCAGGACGTCGAGCAGCACGCGCACAGGATGCACTCGTACAGGCCATCGAGCTCCTCGCGCTGTTCGGGCGTCTGCAGGCGCTCCTTCTCCGGCGGGATCGAGTCGTTGATCAGGTACGGCTTGATCGAGTGGTACTGCTTGAAGAACTGGGTCATGTCCACGATCAGGTCGCGGATCACCGGCAGCCCTGGCAGCGGGCGCAGCACGATCGGCTGGGTCAGCTCGTTCAGGTTGGTGGTGCAGGCCAGGCCGTTCTTGCCGTTGATGTTCATCGCGTCCGAGCCGCACACGCCTTCGCGGCAGGAGCGGCGCAGCGCCAGCGAGTCATCCACGTCGGACTTGATGCGCTGGAGCGCGTCCAGCAGCATCTTGTCGGTGTCTTTCAGCTCGACCGTCAGGTCTTGCATGTACGGCTTCGTATCCTTGTCCGGATCGTAGCGATAGATTTTGAATTGTAGGGTGCGGGGCATTTTCAATAAACCTTAGAAGGTACGTGCCTTGGGCTTGAAGGTCTCGACGGTCAGCGGCTTGGTGACGACTGGCTTGTAGTCCAGGCGGTTCCCTTCCGAGAACCACAGGGTGTGGCGCATCCAGTTCTCGTCGTCGCGATTCGGGAAGTCGCTGTGCGCGTGGGCGCCGCGCGATTCCTTGCGCGCCACTGCGGAGCAGATGGTCGCTTTCGCGGTCTCGATCAGGTTGTCCAGTTCCAGCGCTTCCACGCGGGCGGTGTTGAAGACCTTGGACTTGTCCTTGAACGACACGTGCTTGCGGCGCTCGTCCAGCTTCATGATCTCCCGCACGCCTTCCTGCAGCAGCGCGTCGGTGCGGAACACGCCGCAGTGCTTCTGCATGCTGCTGCGGATGTCGTTGGCCACGTGCTGCACCTTCTCGGAGCCGGTGGAGGTTTCGAGGCGGTTCAGGCGGTCCAGCGCGAAGTCCGCGCCCGATGCCGGCAGCGCCTTGTGCGAACGCGCCCGCAGGTTCTGCGAGATGATGTGGTTACCGGCCGCGCGGCCGAACACCAGCAGGTCGAGCAGCGAATTCGTACCGAGGCGGTTGGCGCCGTGCACCGACACGCAGGCGCATTCGCCGATCGCGTACAGGCCGTTAACCACCTTCTGCGAGCCGTCGCCGGCCGGTGCGACCACCTGGCCATTGATGTTGGTCGGGATGCCGCCCATCTGGTAATGGATGGTCGGGACCACCGGGATCGGTTCCTTGGTCGCGTCCACGTTGGCGAACTTGTGGCCGATTTCGAGAATCGACGGCAGGCGCTTCTGGATCGTGTCCGCACCGATGTGGCGCAGGTCCAGCAGCACGTGGTCCTTGTTCGGGCCCACGCCGCGGCCTTCCTTGATCTCCTGGTCCATCGAACGCGAGACGAAGTCGCGCGGCGCCAGGTCCTTCAGGGTCGGCGCGTAGCGCTCCATGAAGCGTTCGCCGTTGGCGTTGATCAGGATCCCGCCCTCGCCGCGCACACCCTCGGTAATGAGGACGCCCGCGCCGGCCACGCCGGTCGGATGGAACTGCCAGAACTCCATGTCCTGCAGCGGCAGGCCGGCGCGTGCCGCCATGCCCATGCCGTCGCCGGTGTTGATGAAGGCATTGGTCGACGCGGCGAAGATCCGCCCGGCGCCGCCGGTGGCGAAGATGGTGGTCTTCGCTTCCAGGATCATGCACTCGCCGGTTTCCATCTCCAGGGCGACCACGCCCAGCACGTCGCCATCGGCGTCGCGGATCAGGTCCAGCGCCATCCACTCGACGAAGAAGTGGGTGCGGGCGCGCACGTTACGTTGATAGAGCGTGTGCAGCAGCGCGTGGCCGGTACGGTCCGCGGCGGCGCAGGCGCGCTGCACCGGCTTTTCGCCGAAGTTGGCGGTGTGGCCGCCGAACGGTCGCTGGTAAATGGTGCCATCCGGGTTGCGGTCGAACGGCATGCCGAAATGTTCGAGCTCGTACACGACTTTCGGCGCTTCGCGGCACATGAATTCGATGGCGTCCTGGTCGCCCAGGTAGTCCGAACCCTTGACGGTGTCGAACATGTGCCAGTACCAGTCGTCCTCGCTCATGTTGCCCAGCGAGGCGCCGATGCCGCCCTGCGCGGCCACGGTGTGGGAGCGGGTCGGGAAGACTTTCGACAGCACTGCGACGTTCAGGCCCGCTTCGGCCAGCTGCAGCGAGGCGCGCATACCGGAGCCGCCGGCGCCGACGATCACCGCGTCAAAGCGGCGGGTAGGGATTGCAGTTTTGATTGCTGCCACGATTTACACACTCCACAGAATCTGCGCGGCGTACGCTGCGCAAATGAGCAGCCACGCAATGGTGGCCATTTGCAGGACCAGGCGAAGCATGGTCGGTTTGATGTAGTCCATCCAGACGTTGCGCATGCCGACCCACGCGTGGTACAGCAGGCCGAGGAAGACGACCATGGTCAGCAGCTTGAACCACTGGCGGGCGAACATCGAGGCCCAGCCTTCGTAGCTGAAGTTCCCGGCGCTGAAGAACCAGACCAGCAGGACAACGGTGTAAACCGCCATCAGCACCGCGGTCACGCGCTGGGCCAGCCAGTCGCGCACGCCGTAGTGGGCGCCGACGACCAGGCGCTTGGGGCCGATGCCGTCGATGAGTTTCGTGTTGTTCGCCATGGTCAGAACACTCCAAACAATTTCAGGGCCACCAGCAGCGACAGCACCGCGGTCACGATCAGCACGGACGCGGCGGTCTTGCGCGCGGCCGGCTTGTCGGCGGCCATGTGGGAATCGAGGAAGAGGTGGCGGATGCCGGCGCAGAAGTGCGCGATGTAGCCGACGGTGATGGCCAGCACCAGCAGCTTGACCAGCGGCTGGCCGAGGATGCCCTTGAAATAGTCGAACTGGATCTCGGATTTCAGGCTCAGGTCCAGCAGCCACAGGATGAACGGCAGCAGGACGAACAGCAGGACGCCGCTGATGCGGTGCATGATCGACACCTTGCCGGGCATCGGCAGGCGATAGTTGAACAGAATGTCCGTGACGTGGATGTTACGGAATTCCGGACGTTCTTTTCGAGTGACCGCTCGCACGGCTTCGGACATACAACCTCCCCTTAACAGCTTTATTTATAACAACGTAAGACGTAACAACGATTTTGATAACCCGACATTTTCGCCGATTTCCACACTTTCAACCAAGTGCTTCCTTGGCAACGGGCGGTACAACGTACGTTCCGAACAACAACGCATTCTAAACGTTACGAATGTTCTTCGCTGACGCCGGCCCCGGCCGGCCGCCAGCTCAGGACAGCTCGTTCAGGTAATGGTGCTGCGCGGTTGAATACAGCCCGCGCCGCAATTCCACGGCCTTGTCCCCGTAGGTGAACGAGACCCGCTCGGCGCACAGCAGCGGCGTGCCTTCGTCCACATTGAGGTATTGCGCCGCGGCGGCATCGGCCGGCACGGCGCGGATCTTTTCGGTCGCGCGGATCATGCGCGTGCCGAACTCCGATTCGAACAGGCCGTACATCGGCCCCTTGTACTCCACCAGCCGCTCGGCCGTGAGCCCCTTGAAGAGCTGGCCCGGCAGCCACAGCTCCTCGACGATGGTCGGCTGGCCTTCGAACGCCATGATGCGCTTGATGTAGACCACCGCGTCGCCCGATTTCAGCTCCAGCAGGCGCGCGACTTCGGCCGGCGCGCGAATCCGTTTGACTTCGATGATGCGGTTGTCGGGATGATGGGGCACGCCCTCGTCGGGCATCAGGCGCAGGAAGCGGAAGTGGGCGCGCTCTTCGTTATGGGTGGAGACGAAGGTGCCCTTGCCCTGGCGGCGCACCACCAGGTTCTCGGCGGCCAGCTCGTCGATGGCCTTGCGCACCGTGCCCTGCGACACCTTGAAGCGCGCCGCCAGTTCCACCTCGGAGGGAATCAGCTCGCCCGGCTTCCACTCGCCGCTTTGCAGCGACTGGGTGATCAGGGCCTTGATCTGCTGGTACAGCGGCGAAAAAGTCGGCGAAGCCCCCGCGCCCGGCCCGGCCGGGTTGCTCGGATTGTTGTTCGCGGATTGGCTCATAGACCGCGATTTCACCACATTTGCGCACGGTCGTCCAGTAAGGGCAAACCCGTAAAGCTGTCTTATATAAGACATATGATATGAATTGACAGACAGAACCAGTGAGCCTACACTCGCGGACGATTTCGCCCTGCCCGCCTGCCGCTGGCGCATGAATGGCCTTGGCGGTTTTGGTATCATAGGCGTTTTGCAAGCCTGCCCCCGGCCTGCCCCGGGCAGCACAGTTTCCTTTCCCACCTTTGGAGATTCATCATGGCTAAGACCCCAATGCGCGTGGCCGTCACCGGCGCCGCTGGCCAGATCGGCTATTCCCTGCTGTTCCGCATCGCCTCCGGCGACATGCTGGGCAAGGACCAGCCTGTCATCCTGCAACTGCTGGAAATCGCTGACGAGAAGGCCCAGAAAGCGCTCAAGGGCGTCATGATGGAACTGGACGACTGCGCTTTCCCGCTGCTGGTGGGCATGACCGCGCATTCGGACCCGATGACCGCGTTCAAGGACGCCGACATCGCCCTGCTGGTCGGCGCCCGTCCGCGCGGCCCGGGCATGGAGCGCAAGGACCTGCTGGAAGCGAACGCCCAGATCTTCACCGTGCAGGGCAAGGCGCTGGACGCCGTCGCCTCGCGCAACGTCAAGGTGCTGGTGGTCGGCAACCCGGCCAACACCAACGCCTACATCGCCATGAAATCGGCCCCGAGCCTGCCGGCCAAGAACTTCACCGCCATGCTGCGCCTGGACCACAACCGCGCCCTGTCGCAGGTCGCGCAGAAGACCGGCAAGCAGGTCAAGGACATCAAGAAGCTGGCCGTGTGGGGCAACCACTCGCCGACCATGTACGCGGACTACCGCTTCGCCACCATCGACGGCCAGTCGGTGAAGGACATGATCAACGACGACGCCTGGAACCGCGACACCTTCCTGCCGACCGTCGGCAAGCGCGGCGCCGCCATCATCGAGGCGCGCGGCCTGTCGTCGGCAGCGTCGGCAGCCAACGCGGCGATCGACCACATTCGTGACTGGGTGCTCGGCACCAACGGCGAATGGACCACCATGGGCATCCCGTCCGACGGTTCCTACGGCATTCCGAAGGACGTCATGTTCGGCTTCCCGGTGACCACCGAGAACGGCGAGTACAAGATCGTGCAGGGCCTGGCGATCGACGAGTTCTCGCAAGAGCGCATCAACAAGACCCTGGCCGAACTCGAAGAAGAGCGTGCCGGCGTGGCTCACCTGCTGAAGTAATTCGCACCGCGCCCGCGTGGCCCGCCGGGTTTTCCCCGGTCCGGCGCGCGGGCGCTGCTCCACGTAGAACACCATGCATCCCTCCGAGGTCTTATTCCAGAACCAGCGCGCGCCGCTGCTGCTCCCCGCCTGCGATCACTACGCCGGCTCGGAGAAGCTGATGCGCAAGTCGATGGCCCTGCAACAAGAGCTTGGCCCCGTCTTCGACATCACCTTCGACTGCGAGGACGGCGCAGCCGCCGGCAACGAGCTGGCCCATGCCCAGCTGGTCGGCCAGCTGCTCAATGAGGACGCCAACCAGTTCGGCCGCATCGGCGTGCGCGTGCACGACGTGCACAGCCCCCACTTCGAGCCGGACGTCGAAACCATCCTGGCCGCCGCCGCCCAGCGCGTGGCCTACATCGTGGTGCCCAAGGTGGACTCGCTGGAAGAAGCCGAGCGCGCCGTCAACGTGATCCAGACCCAGGCCACCCGCTTCGGACGCGAACACCTGCCGGTGCACCTGCTGGTCGAGACCCACGGCGCCCTGCACGACGCCTGGGCCATCGCCGCCCTGCCCCAAGTCGAATGCCTGTCGTTCGGGATCATGGACTTCGTGTCGGCCCACTACGGCGCCATCCCCGCGAGCGCGATGCGCACCCCGGGCCAGTTCGCGCACCCGCTGGTGGTGCGCGCCAAGCTGGAGATCGCGGCGGCCTGCCACGCGCATGGCAAGGTGGCCTCCCACAACGTCACCACCGAGATCAAGGATTCGGCCATCGTCGCCAACGACGCCCAGCGCGCGGCGGCGGAATTCGGCTACACCCGCATGTGGTCCATCCATCCGGACCAGATCAAGCCGATCCTCAAGGCCTTCACGCCGCGCCTGTCGGAAGTGAACGAAGCGGTTTCGATTTTGTCCGAAGCGATGAATGGCGATTGGGCGCCAATCGCGCAACATGGCCGCTTGCACGACCGCGCGAGCTACCGATATTATTGGACAGTTCTGCAGCGCGCCAAGCTCGCTGGCCTCCCTTTGCCTGACGCCGCGGCAGCTCTGGTCAACTCTCCTACGGAATCCGCCTGATGTCCATCCTCCTGTCCAAGCTGGGCGCCGCCGCCGGTGTGCTGCTGGCCGCCGCCGTCCTGTGCAGCGCGCCTGCCGGCGCCGCCGAGCCGAAAAAGAAGCCCTCCAAATCCGCCGTCGCGAAAGCGAAGGCCGCCAAGTCCACCGCACCCGGCGCCGCCGCCAGGACCGGCAACCCGGACGAAGACGAGCCGGATGTGAAGGACACCGTCACCGTCGAATACCAGTGCGAGCTGAATAACAAGGTCACCATCTACAGGAACGAGGGTGACGACAGCCACATCGCGCTGCGCTGGAAGAACCGCCTGCACCGCCTCACGCGGGTGGGCACCACCACCGGCGCGCTGCGCTTCGAGAATCCGTTCTGGGGCCTGATCTGGATCGGCATCCCGGCCAAGGGCATCCTGCTGGACTCCAAGCTCAATCGCCAGCTCGCCAACGAATGCAAGACCCCTGAACAGGCCACGGTCGCCACGCCGCCGGTCCGCCAGGGCTGAAGAACAACCGAAATACAAGTTCCTAACTAAGGAGAGGTCATGTCCCGCAACACACTCAACACGCTCAAGGATTTCAAGCTCGCCGGTGGCAAGAAAGGCCAGTTCTACTCGCTGCCCGCGCTGGAGAAAAGCCTGGGCGTGAACATTTCGCGCCTGCCGGTGTCGATCCGTATCGTCCTTGAATCCGTGCTGCGTAACTGCGACGGCAAGAAGGTCACCGAGGAGCACGTGCGCCAGCTCGCGAACTGGGGCCCGACCGCGGCCCGCACCGACGAGATCCCGTTCGTGGTCGCGCGCGTGGTGCTGCAGGACTTCACCGGCGTGCCGCTGCTGGCCGACCTGGCCGCGATGCGCAACGTCGCCCAGAAACAGGGCGTGAACCCGAAGAAGATCGAGCCGCTGGTCCCGGTGGACCTGGTGGTCGACCACTCCGTCACCATCGACCACTTCCGCGAGAAGAAGGCGCTGGACCTGAACATGAAACTGGAATTCCAGCGCAATAACGAGCGCTATCAGTTCATGAAATGGGGCATGCAGGCCTTCGACACCTTCGGCGTCGTGCCGCCGGGCTTCGGCATCGTCCACCAGGTCAACCTGGAATACCTGGCGCGCGGCGTGCACCAGGCGGGCGGCACCTACTACCCGGACACCCTGGTCGGCACCGACTCCCACACCACCATGATCAACGGCATCGGCGTGGTGGGCTGGGGCGTAGGCGGCATCGAGGCGGAAGCCGGCATGCTGGGCCAGCCCGTGTACTTCCTGACCCCGGACGTCATCGGCGTCAACCTGACCGGCTCCCTGCGCGAAGGCTGCACCGCGACCGACCTGGTGCTGACCATCACCGAGATGCTGCGCAAGGAGAAGGTGGTCGGCAAGTTCGTCGAGTTCTTCGGCGCCGGCACCAAGACCCTGTCGCTGACCGACCGCGCGACCATCGCCAACATGGCGCCGGAATACGGCGCGACCATGGGCTTCTTCCCGGTCGACGAAGCGACCATCGACTATTTCCGCGGCACCGGCCGCACCGACGAGGAAATTGTCGCCTTCGAAAACTACTTCAAGGCGCAGAACCTGTTCGGCGTCCCGGCCGAAGGCCAGATCGACTACACCCGCGTGCTGCACCTGGACCTGGCCACGGTGACCCCGTCGCTGGCCGGCCCCAAGCGCCCGCAGGACCGTATCGAAATTGGCAACGTGAAGAACAACTTCATCGACCTGTTCTCCAAGCCGACCAGCGAGAATGGTTTCAACAAGCCGGCCGCGGACCTGACTAACACCTACACCACGCAAAACGGTGTGCACGTGAAGAACGGCGACGTGCTGATCGCCGCCATCACCTCCTGCACCAACACCTCCAACCCGAGCGTGCTGCTGGCCGCCGGCCTGCTGGCCAAGAAGGCCGTCGAAAAAGGCCTGGTCGTCGCCCCGCACATCAAGACCTCGCTGGCCCCGGGCTCGCGCGTGGTCACCACCTACCTGGAAAAGGCCGGCCTGCTGCCCTACCTGGACCAGCTGGGCTTTGGCGTCACCGCCTACGGCTGCACCACCTGCATCGGCAACGCGGGCGACCTGACTCCGGAACTGAACCAGACCATCCAGCAGAACGACATCGTCGCCGCGGCGGTCCTGTCGGGCAACCGTAACTTCGAAGCGCGCATCCACCCGAACATCCGCGCCAACTTCCTGGCTTCGCCGCCACTGGTCGTGGCCTACGCCATCGCCGGCAACATGACGCGCGATTTGATGACCGAGCCGGTTGGCAAGGGCAAGGACGGCAAGGACGTCTACCTCGGCGACATCTGGCCGTCGTCGCAGGAAGTCGGCGCCCTGATGCGCCTCGCGATGGATCCGGAGACCTTCAAGCGCAACTACGCGGACGTCAAGGGCAACCCGGGCGCGCTGTGGAAGAACGTGTCCTCCACCACGGGCCAGGTGTACAACTGGCCGGAGTCGACCTACATCGCCGAGCCGCCGTTCTTCAGCGGCTTCGAGATGAAGCCGTCGAAAACCGGTGGCGACATCAAGGGCGCGCGCGCGCTGGGCGTGTTCGGCGACTCGATCACCACCGACCACATCTCCCCGGCCGGTTCGATCAAGGAAGACGGCCCGGCGGGCAAGTGGCTGCTGGCGCATGGCGTACAGAAGGCCGACTTCAACTCCTACGGCTCGCGCCGTGGCAACCACGAGATCATGATGCGCGGTACCTTTGCCAACGTGCGGATCAAGAACAAGATGATCCCGCCGAAGGCCGACGGTTCCGCGGTCGAAGGCGGCATCACCCTGTACCAGCCGGATGGCGAGCAGATGTCGATCTACGACGCGGCGATGAAATACATCGACAACGGCGTGCCGACCATGATCTTCGCGGGCGAAGAATATGGTACCGGCTCCTCGCGCGACTGGGCCGCGAAAGGCACCCAGCTGCTGGGCGTGAAGGCCGTGTTCGCGCGTTCCTTCGAGCGCATCCACCGTTCGAACCTGATCGGCATGGGCGTGCTGCCGCTGCAGTTCCTGGGCGACGACTCGGTGCAGTCGCTGGGCATCACCGGCGACGAGACCTATGACCTGGTTGGCCTGGAAGGCGACGTCAAGCCGCAGCAGCAGCTGAAGCTTGTCATCCGCCGCAAGAACGGCGAGATCAAGGAAACCTCGGTCCTGCTGCGCATCGACACCCCGATCGAAGTCGACTACTACAAGCATGGCGGCATCCTGCCGTTCGTGCTGCGCCAGCTGCTGGCCGCATAACCGTCGGCTTTTTGCTGCGAACGCCGGCCTGCGGGCCGGCGTTTTTCATTGGGGCCTCGCCTTCCCGATGGTCCTGTGAGAATCCACTACAATAGAGTCCTGAAGCCTTATCGAACTGAGAACACACACATGCGTCGTCCATCCAAAGATTCCTCCCTCAAATTGAGCGCCGAAGGGCAGCGGCTGATCAGCCTGGCCCAGGCGATCGTGCAGGTCGGCAGCCGTGTCGAGGAACGGTCCTTGGAGCAGCAGCTGGACCAGACTTTGCAGCGCCTGCTGAAGTCCAACCACCAGGACACGATCGACAACGCACTCAACGTCCTGTTCAAGGATGACCTGCTGGCGTATGACACCCTGACCGAAGCGGTGGAAGCGGTCAGCGAATCGTCGTACATGGTCGAGCTGGAAGACGGCACCGAACAGCGCTACACCGCCCTGCTGATCGCCGCGCCGGTGCTGGCCTGGACCCGCTTCACGATTCCGCAGGGGCCGATTCCGGCCGACCTGCTGTCCACGCTCTCCGCCCATTTCGGCGCGCATCTGCTGGCCGATGGCGTGCGGCTGGCCATGGCTCCGCACCTGTTCTCCATCGACCAGCTGCCGCGCTCCCACGGCGAGCTGTATTCGCTGACGCACAAGCTGGCGCAGGCCGCGTACAAGAACCTCCCCGTCAAGCTGCAGCTGAAGGCGCCGGACACCGTGCCGTTCTTGGCCGACACGCGCTACCTGCTGGTGGCGGTGGTGGTGCCGCACGGCGGCCCGATCTTCCGCTGGCAGGAGCCCGCGCACCAGAACAACTTCCAGGCCGAGCGCCAGGCCGCGCTGGAGCAGTGGCGCACCCAGGCCACGCCCAACGTCTCGCGCCTGCTGCCGGGCTGCGGCATCGAACTGCTGCTGCCGGAGGCCTACTACGTCGGGTGCCGCGAGGCGGACAAGCTGATTCGTCCCGTGTCGATCCGCGCGGCCGTGCACTACCTCACCAACACGCTGGGCTGCGAGCCGGGCGAGCTGCGCGCCGTGATTGCCGGCTTTGGCGAAGAGTCGAGCGAAGCCCAGGTGGATGAATACCGCGTTGCCTTCACCATGCGCCAGTCGACTGACGTGGTGTACGGGATCGTCTGGCCGCTGTACGGGCAGGAAGACGAAGACGGCACCCCGGTCGAAGGCCTGATGAACGTCGCCGAACCCGCCCAGCGCACGCCGCTGGACGAAATCGTCGCCTGCCTGAACGAGATCGGCATCACCCACATCAAGCGCCACAGCGAGCGCTTTGTCGCCGAATACTGCGACGACTGCGGCGCGCCCTTGTTCGCCGACCCCACCGGTGAGCTGGTGCACGCCGAAATGCCCGAAGACGCCCCCGTCGGCACCGAGCACTTCCACTAACCCGTCCGCCCAAAAACGCCCTCCCGGGCGTTTTTTTGCGCTGCCTCAACCGGGGTCAGGCCTCCCCGCTCGGCACCGGGGTCAGGCCTCCCCTTTCTCAGCCGCACTGGCGCAGAGCGAAGGATCTGTGGATATTCTGTGGATAACTGGCTGGGGCCAGACCCCGTCTATGAGAAGCAGGCCTGACCCCGGGGTTGATGTGGCGCAGGTCAGGCGGGGGTGAAGTGAACCTGGACGCGCAGGCCCTTGTCGTCGTCGGCGGCGGAGAGGGTGATGCTGCCGGCGTTGCGCTCGGCGGCGCGTTCGGCGATCGCGAGGCCGAGGCCACTGCCCGATTGCTCTTGGCCGGGGATGCGGTAGAAGCGCTCGAATACCTTGCGGTGCAGGCTGGAGTCGATGCCGGGGCCCTGGTCGCTGATCGTCAGCGCGCAGCCGCCGTCCGTCGGGGCCAGCTGCACGGTCACGCGGCCGCCCTCGGGCGAGTATTTGATGGCGTTTGAAATCAGGTTGTCCACCAGCGCGGCCATGCTTTCGATGTGCAGCGGCAGCGGGCATTCGGCATCGGCCTGGAATTCGATTTCCACGTTGCGCTGTAAGGCCAGCGGCGCAGCGGCGGCGAGACGGTCGCGCACCAAAGTTCCGAGGTCGGACAGCGGCATCGGCTCCGCACTCGGTTCGGTATGCGCGCGCTCCAGCGCCAGCAGCTGGTGCACCATGTGCGTCGCGCGGCTGACGCCATCGCGCAGGCCATCGACGGCTTCTGCGCAGCGCGCCGCCGCCTCCGGGCCCACCCGCGAGACCAGCAGGTGCGCATTCACCTGGATCGCGGCCAGCGGCGTCTTGAGCTCGTGCGCGGCATCGGTCAGGAATTCGTGTTCGCGCTCGATGCGTTCGGACAGGCGTTTCATGAGCCTATTGATCGCATCCACCAACGGCGACAATTCGCGGTACTTCGACTCCGGCAGCGCCGTCAGGTCGGACACCGAACGCTGCTCGATCTGGTCCGCGATCGACCCGACGGGCCGCAGACCGATCTTCACGATCAGCCACGCCGGCAGCAGCAGCAGAGGCAAACTGAAAACCGTCGACGAGGCGAGGAAGCTGATGCCGGACATCGACAGCATCCACAGATCGTCCACCTCGTGACTGCGCTCCACCACCAGCCCTGCCGCGTCGTCGCGCTCCACCGCCCTCACCCACCCGTTGACGTTGGACGGCCGGGGATCGGTGGGCATGGGCAGCGCTTCCGGCAGCGCGGGCAGCGAGTTGTAGACCAGTCGCCCGTCCTTCCACACCTTCAGCCGCACCATAGAGTGATAGTCCAGCACCTGAAACATGTGCTTGCGCACCCGCTCCAGCTCCTGCGCCGCCGCCACCATGCGTTCCGGCTGCGCGGCCAGCAGCGACAGGTGCAGCAATGCCTCCCGCGTGTGCGCCCGGTTCTCGGCCGCTGTCCGCGCGCGCTGGGTGATCTGCGCGTCCTTGATCACGTACCACAGCCCGAGAACGAACACGATCACCACCACGCTGGAAAAGCCCAGCATCAGACGGCGGAACAGCGACGATGGCCGCAACGCGCGCCTCATGCCGCGTCCCTCGGCACCATGTAGCCGACCCCGCGCACGGTGCGGATGAAGCGCTCGCCGATCTTGCGCCGCAGGTTGTAGATGTGGACGTCCAGCGTCTGCCCTTCGCTGTGCGGCAGCACGCGGCGCTCCAGCTCCGCGCGCGTGAGCACGCGGCCGGACTGCTTCATGAGCGTGAGCAGCAGCGCATATTCGGTGCGCGACAGCGAGACCTCGGCCCCGCCACGCGTCACCTGCATGCTGCCTTCGTCCAGCACCAGGTCACCGAAGGTCCAGAGCTGGTCGCGCTTGTCCGTGGTGCCGCTGGCGCGCCGTACGATGGCCTTCAGCCGCACCAGCAGCTCGGGAATCTCGAACGGTTTGATGAGATAGTCGTCGGCCCCGATGTTGAAGCCATTCAGCCGGTCCTGCAGGCTGTCGCGCGCGGTGATGATCAGCACCGGCAGGGTCAAGCCCTGGGCGCGCAGGTCGCGCAGCACGACGGTGCCGTCGCCGTCGGGCAGGCCCAGGTCCAGCAACACCGCGTCGAACTGCTCGGCCTTGATCCGCTCGACCGCGTTCTCCGCGAGCCGGCACCAGACCACAGTGTGCCCTTCGTCCTGGAACACGGACAGCAGCGCGCGCCCGATCGACAGGTCATCCTCGATCATAAAAATCTTCATGGTGCAGCAGTGTAGCAGCGGGGCCGCGCGCAATCTTCAGGTTTTCTTCAGGCGCGGGCGCGTGCCGGCGGGCTCACAATTGAAGCAAATATTCTTTGCCATTTTCTCCCACAGTGCAAACAAGCGTTGCACATGCACCTTTAGTAAGCCATTTTGTCTGCCGTTCGCGCCGCGCGTGCAAATAACATTCATTCCCGTATGTATGCAGCGCCGTCCCAATCTTCAGGCCAGATTCAGAACCGCCACAGATGGGTTTTGACCCACCATCGCGCCCGCCACATCATGCGGTCCACTACAACAACACCAGAGACACCGCATGAAAAATCACGCCCCCAAGAACCGCCGGTTCGCCCTCCACCCTGTCGCCACGGCCTGCGCGCTGATGCTCTCGGGCCTTGCGCTCGGCGCCCACGCGCAGACCACGCAGGAACCCGAGATCAAACCGGGTGGCCAGGCCCCCGCCCAGCCGGACATCGCCCAGGTCACCGTCTCCGGCATCCGCACCGGCATCGAGGCCGCTATCTCGATCAAAAAAAACGCCACCTCGATCGTGGAAGCCATTTCGGCCGAGGACATCGGCAAGCTGCCCGATACCAGCGTGGCCGAATCGGTCTCGCGCCTGCCCGGCGTGACGACCCAGCGCAACAAGACCAACGGCAAAGCCACCGACGTGAGCGTGCGCGGTCTCTCGCCGAGCTTCAACGGCTCGCTGCTGAACGGCCGCGAACAGGCTTCCACCAGCGACGCCCGCAGCCCGGAGTTCGACCTGTTCCCGTCCGAGCTGACCGGCTCCGTCGTGATCTACAAAACCCCTGACGCAAGCCTGATGGGCCAGGGCCTGGCCTCCACCATCGACCTGCGCACCCTGCGCCCGCTGGACTTCGGCAAGCGCGTGATCGCGGCCAGCGCGCGCAAGGAGCGCATCGGCTACGACTCCGGCTCGGACCTGGGCGAAGGCCACCGCACCACCCTCACCTACGTCGACCAGTTCGCGGACCGCACCTTCGGCCTGTCGCTCGGCCTGACCTCCTTCGAGCAGGACAACGGCGGCGAATTGAAATTCGATTCCTGGGGCGGCTTCATGGTCGACAAGCAGTACCAGGGCCAGACCGTGAAGGTCCCGGGCGGTTTCCTGGCCGAGACCTCGCGCCGCAAGAACGACCGTGACGCCATCTCCCTCGGCCTGCAGTTCCGCCCCAGCCAGACCTTCAAGACCATGGTCGACGTGTTCTACTCGCGCGGTTCGGAAGCGACCAAAAAGACGGGCATCGAAGGCGCCGTCGGCGGCAGCACCGGCATCTACGATCCAGACGGCGAACTGTCCAACGCCACCGTCGCCAATGGCATCGCCACCAGCGGCACGCTCTCCAACTATAAGGCGGACGTGCGCAACCACATGTTCTCCAACAAGGACCGCCTGTTCTCGATCGGCGTGAACAGCGAGCTGCGGGTGAACGAATGGCGCATCGAGGGCGACCTGTCGCACTCGCGCGGCGTCAAGAACATGTCCAACTACGAGACCACCGCCGGCCAGCCGGGCAATGTGCCGGCCAGCCAGCTGGGCTCCATCTCGTACACCAACTTCGACGGCGTCCACTTCGACCAGGTGAAGTACACCCCGAGCCTGAACTACAGCGACCGCAAGGTGGCCGTGCTGACCGACGTCGATGGCTGGGGCGGTGGCCCCAACACGCCGCAGGCGGGCTACGTCTCGCTGCCGAACATCGAAGACCAGGTGGACAGCGTGCGCCTCGCGGGCCACCGCGAACTCGAATGGGGTCCGGTGACCAACCTCCACTTCGGTGGCAACTTCACGAAGCGCGACAAGTCCCGCAGCGGCGACGAAGGCCGCCTCTCGATCATCAACGGCGACGGCTTCGCCAGCGTCGCAGTCCCGGGCACTGACGTCGCCATGGCCGGCGGCACCGGCATCCCGGTCGTGTCGTTCGACCCGACCGGCACCCTGGGCACCATCTACAACCTGAATCGCTGGGTCGATGCGACCGTCCTGTCGCGCGCCTGGTCGGTCAGCGAGAAGGTCAGCACCCTGTACGCGATGGCGGACCTGGACAGCAAGCTGTTCTCGATTCCCTACACCGGCAACATCGGCCTGCAGGTCGTCCACACCAAGCAAAGCGCGAGCGGCAACCAGGTGGACCTGGCGCGCTGCACCGGCATCACGGTCGACACCTGCCCGTACTCCGTGCGCACCGGCGGCACCAGCTACACCGACGTGCTGCCCAGCGTGAACCTGGCCTTTGACCTGGGTCGCGAACAGTACCTGCGCTTCGGCGCCGGCAAGCAGATCTCGCGCGCCAACCTGGATAACCTGAAGGCGAGCATGGACTTCGGCCTGCAAAGCGCCACCGCCACCGCACCGGCGCTCACCGGCTACGCGGGCAATCCGGAACTGAAGCCCTACTCCGCGCGCTCGGTCGACCTCTCGTACGAAAAATACTTCGGCAAGCGCGCCTACGTGAGCGCCGCGGTGTTCTACAAGAAGCTCGATAACTACGTCATCAACGCGCCGCGCGAATTCGACTTCACGCCCTACACCAGCGCCAACACGCCGCTGCCGCAGACGGGCCCCTACAAGGATTCCGCGATCGGCTTCCTGACCAAGCCGGAGAACGGCCAGGGCGGCAACATGCACGGCTACGAGCTGGCCGTGAACATCCCGTTCTCGCTCGTCACCCCGTGGCTGGACGGCTTTGGCGTGCAGGCCAACTACTCGTACACCGACAGCGCGGTCAAGCTGCCGACGTCTGCCTTCGTCACCAAGAACAATGCCCCGGTGTTCAACGGCGCGGTGTCCGAGATCGGCCTGCCGGGTCTCTCGAAGAACGTGTCCAGCATGCGCCTGTACTACGAGAACCACGGCATCCAGCTGGCTGCGGCCGCGTACCGCCGCTCCAACTTCATCGGCCAGATCCTCGACTACCGCAGCGACTCGCAGTTCACCTTCATCAAGGGCGAGACCATCGTGGACCTGCAGGCGGCGTATGAATTCCAGCAGGGCTGGATGAAGGGCCTGACGGTCCTGCTCCAGGCCCACAACTGGACCAACCAGCCGTTCCGCGAATACACCAAGGATCCGGATATCATCACGAATGAGGTCAAATATGGACGCACCTACTCGTTTGGCCTGAACTACAAATTCTGAGTTTTTCACCAAGCCTGATACATGATTCATCACCGAGCACGTCGCGGCGTGCTCGCTGTCCTGCTGGGGCTCGCCGCCCTGGCCGTGACAGCGCATGCCGCGAACCCGTACCAGCCCGTCCCCTACGTCCAGTTCCAGCACCCGGAATGGAGCCAGGACGCCACCATCTATCAAATCAATACGCGCCAGTTCACTGCGGAAGGCAGCTTCCGCGCCGCTGAAAAGGAGCTGCCCCGCCTGAAGAAACTGGGCGTCGGCATCCTCTGGCTCATGCCGATCCACCCGATCGGCGAAAAGAACCGCAAAGGCCCGCTCGGCAGCCCGTACGCCGTGCGGGACTACCGCGCTGTGAACCCGGAACTGGGCACGCTGGCGGACCTCAAGCACTTCGTCGACCGCGCCCATGCGCTGGGCATGCACGTCATCCTGGACTGGGTCGGCAACCACACCTCATGGGACAACGTGCTGCGCACCACCCACCCCGAGTGGTACGACAACGATGCCAAGGGCCAGCCGCGCCCCACCCCGTGGTACGACTGGGACGACATCATCGACCTCGATTACTCCCAACCCGCGCTGCGCAAGTACATGACCGAATCGATGGCGTACTGGGTACGCGATGTCGGCGTCGATGGCTACCGCGTCGATGCCGCAGGCCTGGTGCCGCAGGACTTCTGGGACAACGCCAGCCGCGAACTGCGCGTCATCAAGCCGGTCTTCATGCTGGCCGAATGGGAGAGCCGGGACATGCACGCCAAGGCTTTCGACGCCACCTATTCGTGGTCCTGGTTCGACGCGATGAAGAATCTCGCCGAAGGCCGCGCGGATGCCACCTCGCTGCACGCCTACTACGCGTGGAACGACAAGTTCTACCCGCGCGAAGCCTATCGCCTGCTCGGCACCAGCAACCATGACAAGAACTCGTGGGAGGGCACGGAATTCGACATCTTCGGCCCCGCCACCGATTCCACCATCGTGTTTTCCTTCGTCAGCGCAGGCATCCCCATGCTCTACAATGGCCAGGAAGCGGGCAACCGCAAGCGCCTCGCCTTCTTCGAGCGCGACCCGATTGTGTGGCAGCCATCGCCCTATGCGGACCTGTACCGCAGGCTGATCGCGCTGAAGAAGCACAACCGCGCACTGTGGAACGGCGCGGCCGGTGGCCGCATGGAGCAGGTAAAGAACAGCGACGAAAAGAAGATCTTCAGCTTCGTGCGCGCGCAGGGCTCGCAAAAGGTTTTCGCCGTCTTTAACTTCTCGGCCCAGCCGGTGCATGCGTCATTCAAAGACGGCCCGCAGATCGGCACCTGGCGCGATTTCACCACCAACGCCACCGTGCGCGTGGACAGCGCCACCACCTTCGACCTGGCTCCCTGGAGCTACAAACTCTTTACCCAATAACGCCCAAAAACGAGGATCCACGTGCACATCTCCACCTTCCAGATCCGCTGGGTCTCCACCGCCGTGATGGCCGCAGGCGTGTATGCCTGCACCGCCGGTTCCGCGCTCGCCGACAATATCCTCGCCGCCGTCTCCTCGCCCGGCCATGTGCTGGACGTGACCGTGCAGCTGACCGGCGATGGACGCCTGGCCTACGAGGTCCAGCGCAAGGGCAAGCCGCTGATCGCGCCGTCGCGCCTCGGCTTCATCCTCACCAACGCGCCCGCGCTGGACGGCGGCTTCAGTCTCGCTGGCCAGTCGGTCAGCGAACATGACGACACCTGGGAGCAGCCCTGGGGCGAGCGCCGCTACGTGCGCAACCACTACAAGGAGCTGCGCGTGGACGTGGCCCAGCGCAGCGTCAATGGCCGCAAGCTGGCCGTGGTGTTCCGCGTGTTCGACGATGGCATCGGATTCCGCTACGAATTTCCGAACCAGCCGCAGCTCGGCGACGTCAAGATCGCGGACGAGCTGACCGAGTTCGTGGTGGCGCCGCCGGCCACCGCCTGGTGGCAGCCTGCCGGCGAGCTGCTGGCCCTCGAATACCCGATCACGAAGACGCCGCTGCGCGAAGTCGGCATGGCCAACACGCCGATGACCATCCGCACCGAGGACGGTACGCACGTCGCCTTCCATGAGGCGGCGTTGGTCGACTATGCGTCCATGTGGCTGCGCAAGGTGGAAGGGCAAAAGCTGCGCGCCCACCTGGCACCATCGAGCACCGGCCCGGCGGTGGAGCGCCACGGCGCCTTCACCACGCCCTGGCGCACCTTGCAGATCGCGGACAACGCCGCGGACCTGTACATGTCGGACCTCATCCTCAACCTGAATGAGCCGAACAAGTTGGGGAACGTCTCGTGGGTCAAGCCGACCAAGTTCGTGGGCGTGTGGTGGGAGATGCACCTGGACCAGACCACCTGGGCCTCCGGCAAACGCCATGGCGCGACCACCGCCAACACCAAGCGCTATATCGACTTCGCAGCGAAGAACGGTTTCGGCGGCGTGCTGGTGGAAGGCTGGAACAAGGGCTGGGATGGCAACTGGGTCGGCTACCAGTCCAACTTCAGCTACACCCAGGCTTACCCGGACTTCGACCTGAAGGCTGTCACGGCCTACGCCAAATCCAAGGGCGTTCGCCTGATCGGCCACCACGAGACGGGCGGGAATATCGCCAATTACGAAAAGCAGATGGACGCGGGCTACAAGCTGTACGCGTCGCTGGGCGTGGACAGCATCAAGTCCGGCTACGTGACCGACGCCGGCACGGCCCTCTTCCCCGAAAAGAACGGCAAGACCCACTTCGGCTTTACCGATTCGCAGGAAGGCTCGCGCCACTACCTGAAGGCCGTGACCGAGGCAGCGCGCTACCGCATCGCCATCGACACCCACGAGCCGATCAAGGACACGGGCCTGCGCCGGACCTACCCGAACTGGCTGTCGCGCGAAGGCGCACGCGGAATGGAGTTCAACGCCTGGGGCAATCCGATCAACGGTGTCGACCATGAGGTCAACCTCGTCTTCACCCGCATGCTCAGTGGACCGATGGACTACACACCGGGCATCCTGAGCCTCGCGGGCCAGAAGGGCAAGCCACTCAACTCCACGCAGGCCAAGCAGCTCGCGAGCTTCGTGGTGATCTATTCGCCGGTGGTGATGGCGGCGGACCTGATCGAGAACTACGAGAAGTACCCTGGCCCCTTCAAATTCATCAAGGACGTGCCGGCCGATTGGGCGGACACGCGCGTGCTGCATGGACAAATGGGCGAGTACGCGACCATCGCCCGCAAGGACCGCCGCTCGGACGACTGGTACGTCGGCTCGGTCACGGACGGGAATGCACGCACGCTGGCGCTGCCGCTGTCGTTCCTCGATGCGGGGCGCTCGTATGTGGCCGAGATCTACCGCGATGGCGATACGGCAGACTACCGCAACGAGCACCGCTTCGACATCGTCATCGAGAAGAAGACGGTGACGGCTGCGGATACGCTGGCGCTGAAGCTGGCGCCGGGTGGTGGCCAGGCGATCCGCTTTTCGCCCGCCTCCGCAGCCCCCACCACTGCGCAATGATGACGCCCATACCGGCGACTGAAGGGAGCAGCTGAGACCACGGCTGCCAGGCCGCCAGCAGATTGCCGCTGGCGGCCGAGATCATCCCAAACAGGCAGGCCACCATCTTGTAGACGTGCTCATAGCGCCACAGCGTGCCGCGCCAGCGGTGCGGAAAGAACAGGCGCAGCGTGTCGTAGGCCAGCAGCACGAACAGCGCCGCAAGCGTGGACCGGGCGACCGGGGCCTGCGCCATCCCGATCATCGTGGACAACCACGCAGCGGCGCCGCAGGTCAGCACCGTCAGCAGCGCGTCACCCACGTCCGGCCCCTGCTCCCTGGTGCGCGCGACGCGCAGGCCGCTCACCAGCTGGTACCCGACCAGCAGTGCCAATGTTGCGAACAGGGGTCGAAAGCCGAACAGCATATTCCCCAGCGCCGCCGTGGCGCATACCACACCGACGCATAGCGCGAACCAGCGACCGGCCGCCTTGTGCGCGAGCGTGCCCTTCGGACGCCATAGCACCGCCAATCCGAAAGCGATGCCGATGCCACCCGCCGCGACGTGCAGCGCCAGGTTGGCGAGATGTGAGCTGGTGTAGGCGGCGGACATGATGGGCTCCTGATCGAACGGAGCGCATTGTGCGCCGGTGGACCTTTGGGCCAGCTTAAGGTCGGCGCGCCTATAATCCGGCTCATGCTCATCCACTGTCGCCGCTAACGCATGCACATTCTCATCATCGAAGACGACCTCGATCTCGGACACGGGCTGCAGCAGGCCCTGAAGGCGGAGGGCATCGCCAGCACCTGGCTGCGCCGCGCCGCCGATGCCCCGCAGCCGTGCGACCTGCACGAGTACGACTGCGCCCTGCTCGACATCGCGCTGCCCGATGGTTCGGGCACCGACCTGCTGCTGCGCTGGCGCGCCGAGGGTGCGGGCCTGCCGATCATCATGGTGACTGCACGCGCCGGACTGGATGACCGCCTGGCCGGCCTCGATGGCGGCGCCGACGACTACATCGCCAAGCCCTTTGCCGTGCCCGAGCTGCTGTCGCGCATTCGCGCCGTGATGCGCCGCTACGCGCAGCAGGCCACCGACGTCTGGACCGTCGGCGATTTGGTGGTCGAACCGCGCGCCCACCGTGCCACCGTCGGCGGCGCTGAACTCGACCTGTCCCCACGCGAATTCAGCCTGCTGCTGGAACTGGCCAAGCAGCCGCACGCCGTGGTGGCCAAGGCCGCGCTGGCGCAGCGTCTCGCGCCGCATGGCGAGGCCCTGGACTTTGGCGCGCTCGAAGTTCACGTCTCCAACCTGCGCCGCAAGATCGGCGCACAGCGCATCCGCACCGTACGCGGCGTGGGCTATATGCTGTGCGCCGCGTGATGCAGGCGCCGGCCATCTTCCGCCGCACGCTGGTGCGGCGCGTGTCCCTCACGCTAATGCTGTCGTTCGGCGTGGTGTATGTCGCCTACATGGGGCTCATCTTGCGCCAGGCCAGCGCGCCGGAGGAGACGGTGTCCATGTCCACCACGCGCGCGGACAACCTGCTCGCGTCGATTGCCAGCGCCCGCACGACGGGCGCCGCGTGTTCGATCGCGATGGCCGCCGTCGAGATGCTCAACCAGGACCGCGGCATGACGCGCAACACCTACGGCGCATTGAGCGGCCCCGAACAGTGCGCGACGCCCGGCTGGCCCGTGAAGCCAGGGACGGACGGCGTGCTGCAGGTGGGTGAGAAAAGCTATGTCGCGGTGACGCGCAAACGCGGGCGGTGGACTCTTTCGCTGGCGGTCGAACAGCGCAGCAAGGGTTGGCTGTTCAGCCGCATCAACCAGACGCTCGCACCCTATCTGATCGCATCTTTCATCATCATCCTGATCCCGATTTGGTGGGCGGTCGCGCGCGGACTGCGGCCGTTGCGCGCCCTGTCCGACCGCATCGCCGCGCGCAGTCCGGACGACCTGCAGCCTCTGCGCGCGCCGGCCAGCTACGCCGAACTGACTCCGCTGACCGACGCGCTGGACGCGCTGCTCGCGCAACTGCGCCGCAAGGTCGAGCGCGAACACGCCTTCGTGCAGGACGCCGCGCACGAACTGCGCACACCCTTGGCCGCCATCTCCGTGCAAGCCCACGCCGTCGCTGCACTGGACGACAAGTCCGAACGCGCCCAAGCCGCGCGCCAGCTGGACGCCGTGATTCGCCGCGCCTCGCACTTGATCGACCAGCTGCTGGAACTCGCGCGCCTTGGCAACGACAAGAGCAGCAGCACCAGCTTCGATCTGGCGGAACTGGTGCGCGACGAAGCCGCCATGGTCGCACCCCTCGCGATCCAGCGCGATATCGAACTGACGGTGGACGGTGACGAGCGTGTGCCGCTGCTGGGCGACCGCGCCTCCGCCACCGCCATCATCAGCAACCTGCTCTCCAACGCCCTGCGCTACACACCGCCGGGCGGCCACGTCACCGCGACGGTGCAAGCGTCGGCCACCGAAACGACGCTGACGGTGAGCGACACCGGCCCCGGGATCCCGCCCGAGCTGCGCGACCTGGTCTTCGAGCGCTTTTACCGCGCCAGCGCCGATGTTGCCGGCACGGGTCTCGGCCTCGCCATCGTCCGCGAAGCCGCCGCCCGCCTCTGCGGCCGCGTCACCGTCGCCGCCTCCCCCGCCGGCGGTGCCCTTTTCGTTGTCTACATCCCACAGGGGTCAGGCCTCGCCTAAAACCCATGGGGTCAGGCACCCCGGGGTGTGAATAACTGCGGCGCCGAATGAAGGCGGCTGTGGAAAAGTCTCTGGGGTCAGACCCCAAGGGGGAAGGCAGGCCTGACCCCGGGGTTGACGGAGGTCAGAGGGGGAACGTTACCAGCGGGTGAAGGGGTGGCGGACGAGGTGGGAGTTGTAGTAGCGGGGGTCGAAGGTGACCTCGGCGCCAATCCAGGTGGGCTTGTCGAAGGCTTCGGTCTCGCTGGCGAGTTCGATTTCAGCGACCAGCAAGCCGGCGTTCTCGCCGAGGAATTCGTCGACCTCCCAGACCTTGCCGGCATGCGGGATGCGGCGGCGGTACTTCTCGATCAGCGGCTTGTCGCACAGGCGGTCCAGCAGCTCGTTGGCGTCGGCCAGCGGGATCTCGTATTCCCACTCGCCGCGCGTGGCGCCCGTGCTCTTGCTCTTGAGGGTCAACACGCCGCGCGTGCCTTCCACTCGCACGCGCACCACGCGCTCAGGGTCGGTCGAGATGTAGCCCTGCCGGAGCAGCACCGGCTCACCCAGCGCACGCCAGGCGTCGCTCGTCAGCAGGAACTTGCGCTCGATTTCGACGCCCATCGCGCGCCCTCGACCCTTAATCCAGCGAGGCCAGGATCGGCTGCAGGATCGCCTTGCCCAATTCGATCGAGCGGGCGCCATTCCAGCCCACGTGCGCGTCCGGCAGATCCGCATTGTCCTTGAACGGCATCTCCAGCGTCAGCGACAGGCACTTGAACGTATGGCCGATGTACTTCGAAGCCAAAGTCAAAAGCTCCTCGTTGTATTTGCTGGCCTCGTAGCCGTACACGTTCTGGAAGTCCGGGCTCGCAAGCATGTACTGATCCACGAACGCCTTCTGCCTGGCCATGCGCTCGGGCGTGAAGTCCTGCAGCATCTCGTTCCCGGCCACGAAGTTGTACGGCAGGTTCTCGTCGCCGTGGATGTCGAAGAACATGTCGACGCCGGTCTCGTGGATCTTGTTCTTCACGCACAGGACCTCGGGGCTGCGCTCCAGCGTGGGCGTCATCCACTCGCGATTGAGGTTGGCGCCGGCCGCGTTGGTGCGCAGGTTGCCGCGCACGGAGCCGTCCGGGTTCATGTTGGGCACCACGTAGAACACGCAGCGCTGCAGCAGCTTGCGCGCGATCGGGTTCGAGCTGTCCAGCAGCGCATCCATCATGCCTTCCACGTACCACTCGGCCATCGTCTCGCCCGGGTGCTGGCGGGCGATCACCCAGATCTTCTTCTCGGCCTGCGGATTGCCGATGACGACCAGGTTCATGTCGCGGCCATCGACCGTGCTGCCGATATCGAGCACGCGCGCGATCGGGTTCTCGGCCACCTCACCCAGCACGCGCAGGTGCCGCTCCCACGAATACGGCTCGAAGTAGGCGAAGTAGACGCTGTCCAGCTCCGGCGTGAAGTGGATCGTCATGACCTGGCCATCGAAGCTGGTCGGCACGCGGAACCAGTTCTCCATGTCGTAGCTGGCGCACGCGCTGTAGCCCTCATAGCCCTTGGCGTAGGTGGCCTGCCCGGCGTTGAGGAAGCGGATCGTGCACGCCTGCCCACGCGCGCCCTGCAAGCGGAAGTGGAACCACTGGCGGATGTCGGCGTGCGAATCGTCGCGCAGCTTCAGGTCGATCTGGCTGGCCTGCTCCGCCTGGACGACGACGATGGCGCCGGAGTCGAACTGCTGGCTGATCTTGATGGTCATGACGGGCCTTTCGCGCTTACGCGGCGTCCAGGTTGATGAGGTCCTTGGCGTACACCGAGAAGAAGTGGCGCAGCAGTTCGACGTTGGAACGGTCCAGCAGGACGGTCTGCTCGGGCGTGTTCTCCAGCTCCATGCGGATGCGCAGCGCATCGGGGAACTGCTTGCAGTTCACCGACACCACGCGCGGGGTGAAGCGGATGTCCCAGTCCATCTGGGTGAACGGCGGGATGCCGGCCGGCGGTTCCAGGTTCGGGTCCTGGTTCACCGGGATGTGCTCGAGCATCCAGAACACGACCGACGCCGGGAAAAACGCGGTCGAATAAGTGCCGCCGTGATGCGCGTATTTGACCAGCAGGAGATTGCCGACCGCATCGCATCCGACATTCAGGCTCTTGACTTGACGGAAAACTGCTTGCTTTGCCACTTTGGGGTCCTTCGGGATTGGTAGGAATAAGCGAGAAAATGCGCTGGGATTCTACCGCATCCGGGTCGGCATTTTGTCGAAAAAGATGCCCAAAACAAAAAGGGGAGCCTGCGCTCCCCTGCTACTGTGGCGTCAGCCGACATCCTTCAGGGACCTCGGCCGTTCACCGCTTTCTGTCAGCGGTTGCCCTTGTTGCCGCCGCCGGACGAACCGCCGCGGCCGCTTTGCTGGTTGCCGCCGCCGTGGCTCAGGGAGCCAGCGCGGCGTGCCTCTTCCGAGGTGAATTCGTGCGCAGTGCCCTTGGCGTGGGCGGCGCGTCCGCCTTCGGACGCGATCTCACGCTGGCGCTGCGGGTCCATGGACGCGAAACCGCGGTTGCTGGTGCCGCTCTGCTTGTTGCCCTGATTGCTGCTTTGGCTGCTGCTCTGGTTGCTACCCTGGTTGCTGCCCTGTTTGTTACCACTCTGGTTAGCCATGGTCGTATCTCCTTTGTCAATGTGCCAATCCCCGACGCGTCTACGGCGCCAGTTGATCAGGTAGGAGTCATCTTAGGATCGTCGGAGCGGCCGAGGTATAGGACGAGCGGATAGGAGTTTGTAGGACTAGTGGACGGGTTTTCATGCGTTGAGAAAACCCGGCTTTCAGAAGATTTCCTAGGGCAAGAACATCGGCCTTGTCCTACAAGGGTGGGGTGCGTGTGCCGATACAGAATGACAAGCCGGACGCGCATCATGGCTGTGTCAGGCGCCACGCGGCGCCGTCTTACACACAAGGAGGGCGAATCATGAATTCGAACCAGCGCAGCCAGGGGAACAAGCAGACCAGCAATGGTGGCAACGAAAAGAGCGTGAGCTCGTCGCGCGGCGGCACCACGGAGAACTACAGCCAGCAGTCGAGCGCCGAGGGCACGGGTCTGCCAGGTGGTGGCAACAAGCAGTCGGGCACGCGCGGGCCGTCGGGTGAAAGCCTCGGCGACGATACTCTGACCCCGACCCGCATGGGTAGCGGCCAGGGCCAGCATGCGCAGAGCAGCGGCGGTGGCGAAGGCGCGGGCCTGGGCCAGCAGTCGGCGGCGGGGAGCAGCAGCGACTCGGTGCAGGGCCAGTCGCGCGTGACCGGCAGCTTTGGCGGTGAGCACCAGCAGAGCGGCGGCGCCAGCGAAGGCACCGGCGTGGGCCAGCAGATGGGCGAGATCACGGGTGGAAATTCCCAGCTCGCGGGCAGTGACCTGGAAGGCGAAGGCCAGTCGCTGGGCAGCGATGACCTGGTGCGCCGCTCGGACAGCCAGCAGCGTGGCTCTTCCGGTGAGCAGGGCAGCGGCGGCATGGGGCAGTCCTGGGAACAGGGCAATCGGCAGATGTCGGAGCGCGGCTGGGATGGATCGGAACAGTCGCAGTCGGGCGGTTCGTCACAAGCATCGCAATCATCCCAATCATCGCAGTCGTCGCAATCGTCGCAGTCGTCGCAGCGCGGCGGGATGCTGGGCCAGCAGTCGCAATCCGGCGTGCCGGGACAGTCGACGCTGGGCAGCTCGCAGTCGGGTGAAGGCGGCAACCAGTCGTCGGTCGAAACGCGCGGCAGCAATGTGCGTTCGCCGCTCGCCGGCGGCGGCGGTGAATCGTCCAGCCAGTCAAGCGTGGGCGGCATGAGCCGCGGCGGCGCGCCGGATTCAGGCAGCCTCGGTGGCGGCTCGTCGCAGAGCGGCACGGGCCTCGGTTCTTCGCAGTCGGGCAACATGGGTGGATCGGGAGTTGGCTCGGCCGCGGGTGCCGGTGGCGCAGGCAGCGCGTCGTCCCAGTCGGGCAGCGGCGGTAGCGGCATGAGCGGGTCAGGCATGGGCTCGGCCGGCAACGGCGGACGGTCGCAGACCGGCGGCGGCATGGGTGGTTCGTCCGGCGGCATGGGCGGATCCTCCGGCGGCATGGGC
>NZ_SPVF01000123.1 GCF_004614185.1 Zemynaea arenosa
GTGCGGCCGTGCCGGTGCGCGCGGGCCGCGTGGCGCGTGCAGCGGTTATGGACGGCGTTGGGCGTTCTCCCGGAGAGGTGCGCGGCAGCGGGGAGGGGACTTCGGCCTCTGCGGTGCAGCGCCCGGCGCGCGTGACCTTCCACGTGGACGCGGGGCGTA
Organism: Zemynaea arenosa; assembly: GCF_004614185.1. Classification (GTDB taxonomy): domain Bacteria; phylum Pseudomonadota; class Gammaproteobacteria; order Burkholderiales; family Burkholderiaceae_D; genus Telluria; species Telluria arenosa. The sequence goes on from NZ_SPVF01000123.1 coordinate 160, forward strand.
GCGGCTGGCGCGCGAACGAGTCCGTGCTCACGCCCGCTGCGCTGCGCAAGGACTTCGGCGCGGTGTGGGAGTCGCCCGCACTGGATGCCTTCGAGGGGCAGCCCGCGCGGCTGTATGCCTCGCCGCTGTATCTCGATCAGGTCGCGATGACCAAAGGCCCGCATCGTGGCCTCGACTTCAACGTGGTGTTTGCGGCCAGCAGCAATGGCTACGTCTATGCCATCAACGCGGCACGCAAGGGCGATCTCGCGGCGGGGCGCATCCTGTGGCGCACTCGGCTCGGTGAGCCATGCAGGCTGCAACCCGCGCCGCTGGATGGCGTGCCGACAGGGATCCTCAGCACTCCGGTGATCGACGTGGAACGCGCGCGCCTGTATGTGACGCATTGCGATCCGAAGAACCGCTGGCAGGCCTACGCGCTCGATATCGGCAGCGGTGAGCTGCTTCCCGGCTGGCCGGTGCGGCTGGACGAAGAGACCTTCAACACGCTGAATACCAACGCGGGACCGCAGCGTGTGCCGCCCAAGCGCAAGTTCGATTTCCGTGTGCAGCGGGGGGCGCTCAACCTGAGTCCCGACGGGTTGCAGCTGTATGTGGTGTTTGGCGAGACGGAGACCGGGTGGCTGGTATCGGTCGACACGCAGCAACCGCGCGTCAGCGGTGCGTTCGCGGCGGTGGCGATGCCGCACCGGGGCAGCGGCGGGATCTGGGGCGCGGGCGGGCCGGCGGTGGATGCGCAGGGCAGTGTGTATGTTGTGACGGGCAGCGGCTTCGAGGGCTATCAGAACTCGGACCACGACTGGACGCAGTCGGTGCTCCAGCTGGGGCATCAGCGCGACAGGGGCCTGGTGCTGCAGGGGACGTACACGCCATTCAATTACTGCGTCACGGCGAAGAACGATATCGACCTGGGGGCAGGTGGGGCGATGCTGCTGCCCGATGCCGTCCGTGGCGGGCCGCGCTTGATGGCGGTGGGCGGGAAGCAGGGCAACGTCTACCTGCTCGATCGCGATCATCTGCCGGGTGGACTGGAGCGGCGGCCTGCATGCAGCACGGACGCGGCCTCCGACGGCTCGCTGCTGCCACCGCAGCCGCAGCCGCAGTTCGGGACGCGCGGGCCGCTCAGCGTGTTCGGCCCGTACTCGGAAGAAGACGCTGCGCTCGACCTGGCGCGGGCGCGCTCCGTACCCGCCGCCTATCGCGATGGGCGTAACGATTTTGTGTACGTCACCGGGAATACCAAGCAGGCATTGGGCTCGTCGGTCAGTGTTCCGCCATCAGTCGCACGCTTGCAGGTGGTGCGTCCGTCGCGAACCGGACAGGTTCGCCCAGGCAGGCCATACCTGCGCGTTGACCGCGTGAACAAGGACCTCGTGCTCGGCAACCCCGGTTCGCCGGTCGTGACGAGCAACGGCGCGCGCGATGCCATCGTCTGGATCCTCGACGAAAACGCCCGCCGCTCCGCCTTGCTGAGCGGGTCCGACGCCCCGCAGCCCGTCTTGTACGCGCTGGACGGCACCACGCTCGACATCCTGTGGCGCAGCGCCCCCGGCCAGCTCGCCACCAGCGGCAAATACAACGAACCCGCGTTCGGCGGCGGCCAGGTCTTCGTCGGCACCGACCGCATCCAGGCCTTCGGCCCCGGCGGCAAGCCGTTCGTCGCCACGCCACGCACTGCGGCGCCAGCCCAACCCGTCATGACTGCGGCAGCGTCAGGGCCTGCGACGACAGCCACTGACGGCGCCACTCTCTACCAGCAGAGGTGTGCAGCCTGCCACGACAACGCCGTCGGCAACATCCCCCCGCGCACGTTGCTGAAGACGCGCTCCCACGCCCGCATCCTCGACGCTCTCACCGCCGGCGTCATGAAGCCGATGGCGCAGGGCCTCTCGGCCGAGCAGATCGAATCCCTGGCCCGCTACCTCCGGCAATAACCAATGATGTGTCCATGGAAGCGAGTTCACAGTGCTGTGAGGCGCGGGCTGAGCAAATCGCGAGGCTGTTGGCCGTGATCGAACGGGACCTCGCGTTCATCGGGCATGACCATCTGACCAAAGCGGACCTGCACCGCGAGCTGCATGCCGTCACGTGGAATCGCCGGCGCATGGCCGCCATGCTTGCTACGATTTTTTTATAGCCGGGAGGTGAAGGCGAGAACGGCAGAGTGGCGTTTGGTCCCCCCGACTGGAATCGAACCAGTATCCCACGCTTAGGAGGCATGTGCACTATCCATTGTGCTACGGGGAGGACACTCTGAAGCGCCGCAATTATAGCCGACCGCGCGCGGTACAATGACGCTTTACCCACACCAGCGGCTGCCTTCGCGCAGCCGCCTCGTTTTCAGCGGATCATCATGGCTGTCATTGCTCTTACCTCGGCGCAGCTGGCCTTCGGCCACGTCGCGCTGCTCGACCACGCGGAGTTCTCGCTCGAAGCCGGCGAACGCGTCGGCCTGATCGGCCGGAACGGCACCGGCAAATCCTCGCTCCTCAAGATCCTGTCTGGACGCCAGAAGATGGACGACGGCCTGCTCGTCATGCAGCAGGGCCTGCGCATCGCCTACGTGGAACAGGAACCGCAGTTCGACCCGCAGATGACGGTGTTCGACGCCGTCGCGCAGGGCATGGGCGCACAGCAGGCCATGCTGGCGGAATACGAACAGCTCACCGGCCAGTTCGGCCAAGGCAATGATGACGCGCTGATGGAGCGCATGCACGAGCTGCAAACCCAGCTCGACGCGATGGACGGCTGGAGCCTGGCCAACAAGGTCGAGACGGCCCTCGACCGCCTCAGCCTGAACAAGGATGCCCTGATGGGCACCCTGTCCGGCGGCATGCAGAAGAAGGTGGCGCTGGCCGTCGCCCTGGTCGCCAGCCCCGATGTGCTGCTGCTGGACGAGCCCACCAACCACCTGGACTTCCGCGCCATCATGTGGCTGGAAAGCCTGCTGCGCGAATTCAAGGGCTCGGTCCTGTTCATCACCCACGACCGCCGCTTCCTGGACAACGTGGCCACCCGCATCATCGAGCTGGACCGCGGCAAGCTGCTGTCCTTCCCCGGCAACTTCTCGACTTACCAGCAGCGCAAGGCCGAGCTGCTGGAGATCGAGGAGGTCGAGGCGGCCAAGTTCGACAAGGTGCTGGCACAGGAAGAAGTGTGGATCCGCAAGGGCGTGAAAGCGCGCCGGGTGCGCGACGAAGGCCGCGTGCGGCGGCTGGAAGCGCTGCGCCTGCAGCGCGCGGCGCGGCGCGAGCAGCAAGGACAGGTGACGCTGGCCGTGGCGACCGGCGACCGGTCCGGCAAGATCGTGGCGGAACTGGAGGGCATCAACAAGAGCTATGGCGAGAAAGTGATCGTGCGGGACTTCTCGGCCACCATCCTGCGGGGAGACAAGGTGGGCCTGATCGGTCCGAACGGGGCCGGCAAGACCACGCTGCTCAAGATGATCCTGGGGGAGGAAGCGCCGGACAGCGGCCGCGCGCGCCTGGGTACCAAGCTGCAGGTGGCGTATTTCGACCAGATGCGGGCCCAGCTCAACGAGGAAGCGAGCCTGATGGACACCATCTCGCCCGGCAGCGATTGGGTGGAAATCGACGGTGCCAAGAAGCACGTGATGAGCTACCTGAACGACTTCCTGTTCGCGCCCGAGCGCGCGCGCTCGCCGGTCAAGTCGCTGTCCGGCGGCGAGCGCAATCGCCTGCTGCTGGCGCGCCTGTTCGCCAAGCCGGCCAATTGCCTGGTGCTGGACGAGCCCACCAACGACCTCGACATCGACACCCTGGAGCTGCTCGAAGAGCTGCTCGAAGACTATCCCGGCACCGTGTTCCTGGTCAGCCACGACCGCACCTTCCTGGACAACGTGGTGACCCAGGTGATCGTGGCCGAAGGGGAGGGCCGCTGGCGCGAATTCGTGGGCGGCTACACCGATTGGGAGTGCACCCAGGCGGCGATCGCGGCGTCCGCCCAGCCCGCCGTTGCGGCGAAACCGATTGCGTCCAAACCGGCCGCCCCCGCGCCCGCCAACAGCTCGTCCGTTGCGCCGCAAAAAAAGAAATTAAGTTATAAAGAGCAACGCGAGCTGGAAGAGCTGCCGAATCTCATCGCAAGCCTGGAAGATGAGCAGTCGGCCATCACGGCGCAGTTGAACTCCGCCGACTTCTACCGCACCAACCCGGGTGACGCCAAGCGCTTGAACGAGCGCTTCGCGCAGATTGAAGACGAGCTGATGCGGGCCCTCGAGCGCTGGGAAGACTTCGAGGGGCGCACATGATGTAAGGAGGACTATGCCGGATCACGAGCAACTGGGCACCGCGCTGCCGCCCCCGACGGGCGGCGCCATGTTCAGCCGGGCGTCGCTGGCGCGCATCGCGCCCTTCGTCGCCTACATCGGCTTTATCGCCGTGACCGACCTCCTCGAACGTTTCGGCGTGCCGCTGCAGGAGCTGCGCTGGCTGTATGCGGTACGCATCGCCGTGGTCATGGCCCTGCTGGCCGTGTTCTGGCGCGACTATGACGAGCTGCGCGGCGAACGCGGAGCTCTCACGCCCACCGCGCTCGGCGTGGCCGTGGCCACCGGCATCGTCGTGCTCGTTCTCTGGGTCAGCCTGAACGCGTCCTGGATGCAGGTCGGTTCGCCCAGCGGCTTCAATCCCACCTCCGCCGACAGCGGCCAGATCGACTGGCTGCTGGTGACCGTGCGCATCTTCGGCGCTGCGGCCATTGTTCCCCTCATGGAAGAACTGTTCTGGCGCTCCTTCCTGATGCGCTGGATCGTGGCTCCCGATTTCCGAAATGTTGATCCCGCGCAAGCAACCCTCAAGAGCATTGCGGTTACCGTGCTCCTGTTCGGCTTCGAACATAACCTCTGGCTGGCGGGCATCGTGGCCGGGGCCGCGTATAGCTGGCTTTATGTTCGCTACCGTACGTTGTGGATTCCCATTTTGGCGCATGCTGTCACCAATTTTCTGCTCGGAATCTGGGTGGTCCACACCGGTCATTGGCATTACTGGTGAGACCGCCTGCTCGCGTCCAACCCACAAGCGAAATCCCTATGCCGACCAAGAACAAAATGCATACCACCTCCTTCCGTGCCCCGCGGCGCCTGCGAGCGGCGCTGCTGGTGCTGGCCGCCCTGGGCCTGCCCGCGTTCGCTGGCGACGGCGACGCCCTCCATCCTTTCGTCGGCGTGGGCTACACCTACGACGACAACCTGCTGCGCCTGCCTGACGGGGTCAGCTTCGACGGCCAGCGCAGCGATGCGATGCGCTCGGCGATCGCCGGCATCCTGTTCCAGCACCAGTACAGTCTGCAGGACATCTACGCCCATCTGAAGGTGAACAAGGTTAGCTTCGACCACTTCAAGCAGCTGGACTATGACGGCAAGGACGCGCTGGCGCGCTGGAAGTGGGCGGTCGGGCCGCATATTGAGGGCACGCTGGAAGGCGAGTACCAGCAGACCCTGGCGCCGTACACCGACTTCCACAGCAACGAGCGCAACCTGCGCGACGAACACCGCGTGTTCTTCGAGGCCATGTGGCGCTTCCACTCCGCGTGGCGGGTGCGCAGCGCGTTCACGCAGGACAAGTTCGATTACGAGCTGCCCAGCCAGCAGTTCAATAACCGCACCGAGAAGCTGGCCGAGGCCGGCATCGACTATCTGGCGCGCAGCGGCAATTACGCGGGCCTGGTGGTGCGCAAGTTCAAGGGCAATTTCCCGAACAAGCGCCGGGTCGGCAACTTCGTGGACGACCAGGACTTCAGCCAGGACGAGCTGAAGGCGCGCGTCAACTGGAAGGGCAGCGGCATCACCCAGGTCGACGTGCTGGCCGGCTGGGCGCGCCGCAAGCACGCGCTGTTCACCGAGCGCGACGCATCGGGCGCCAATGGCCGCGTCACCGTGACCTACACGCCGCGCGGGAAGACCACGCTGGTGGCCTCGGTGTTCCGCGAATTCGCGCCGGTGGAAAGCTCGCTGGTCAGCTACAGCCTGAACAAGGGGGCCAGCCTGCAGGCCAAGTACGACGCCGGCGCCAAGACCCAGCTCACCGCCTCGACCAGCTACCAGAAGCGCGCGTACGACGTCCGCGTGAACCTCCCGGGCGACTTCAGCGACTCGCTGCGCAATTCGTCCGTGGGCGTGACCTACAACCCGACCCGCCATATCCAGCTGAACCTGTCCGCCTACCGGCAGACGCGCAGCGGCAGCAATGTGCTGGGGCTGGGCAGCTTCAAGGCCAACGGAGCCACGTTCAGCGCCAATGCGCAGTTCTGATCCCGCGGCCGGCATGACAAAGTAAGCAAAGGAACTGCATGACTGTGATCGACATCCCGATCATCTCGTTTTTTCAGCGGGTGCTGGACCCGATCATCATCATGGGCAGCCTGTATATCTGCTCGATGGTGTTCGGCGAGCCGTTCAGCGGCTACGCGCTCGTCCTGATGATCCTGGCGTTCTTCATCTCGTCGGCGGTGTACCAGCACATCGACCCCTACCGCACCTGGCGCAGCGGGCGCATGCTCGCCTACGTGCGCGACACTGTGTTCGGGTGGGCGGTCACGGTGGCGGTGCTGATCTTCCTCGGCAATGCGAGCGGGCTGCACTATTACTACGACGAGAAGGTGATGCTGACCTGGTTCGTCGCCACGCCGATCGCCTTGCTGCTCAGCCACATGGTGGTGCGCTCGGCGAGCCTCGGCAAGGGGCAGGCCAACAGCGAGGTGCGCTCGGTGCTGATCGTGGGCGCCAACGATGTCGGCATCAAGTTCGCCAAGGTGTGCGAGCGGCATCCGAACCTGTTCATGAAGGTCGAGGGCTTCTTCGACGACCGCGCGGACGAGCGCCATCCGGCCGGGCTGAGCTACCCGATGCTGGGCAACATGAAGGACATCGCGCCCTACGTGCGCGCGCATGCGACCAAGATGATCTTCATCTCGCAGCCGATCTCGGCGCAGCCGCGCATCCGCAAGCTGCTCGATGAACTCCAGGACACCACGGCCTCGGTCTACTTCCTGCCGGACATCTACATCTTCGACCTGATGCAGGCCCGTTTCGACAACGTGGGCGGCATGCCGGTGATCGCGATCTGCGAGACGCCATTCATGGGCCTCAATTCGATGATCAAGCGGATCAGCGACATCGTGCTGGCCTCGCTGATCCTGATCCTGCTGGCGCCGGTGATGCTGCTGGTGGCGATTGCGGTGCGGGTGTCGTCGCCGGGGCCGGTGATCTTCTCGCAGCGCCGCTACGGGCTGTACGGCGAGGAGATCATGGTCTACAAATTCCGCTCCATGCGGGTGATGGAGAACGGCGGGGTGGTCACCCAGGCCACCAAGGACGATCCGCGCATCACGAAAGTCGGCGCGTTCCTGCGCCGCACTTCGCTGGACGAGCTGCCGCAGTTCGTCAACGTGCTGCAGGGGCGGATGAGCATCGTGGGGCCACGCCCGCATGCGGTGGCGCACAACGAGCAGTACCGCAAGCTGATCAAGGGTTACATGCTGCGCCACAAGGTCAAGCCCGGCATCACCGGCTGGGCCCAGGTGAACGGCATGCGCGGCGAGACCAACACGCTGGACAAGATGGAAGCGCGGATCCGCTTCGACCTTGACTATCTGCGCAGCTGGTCGCTGTGGCTCGACCTGTGGATCATCCTGAAGACCATCCAGGTCGTGCTCAAGCGCGAGAACGCCTACTAAAAACGCGCGTCGGCTTACCGCTGTCGTGCTCGGTTGCGCGCCCTGTCAAGGGGGCGCGTTTGATCACGAGCAAACTTGTTCTCATCAATGACTCGTACGCTGTGGCGAGGCAAGCCCGCCGGGATACCTCGTTCGTCTTGACCCAGTGCATACCCGTGCACGATTGCAATTCGTGTGGCCAGTTTTTTTTTACGTGTGATAACTTCAAGCCATTGCACTTTCACTAATAAAGTCTCACTCACGACAACCGACACGAGGACATCTTGAACAAGTTCATTCACTCCAAAACCCTGGTGAGCGCGGCTGTGATGGTGGCCCTGGCCACGCTGGCCGGCTGCAGCAAGAGCACCCAGGAGCACAAGCCCGGGCAAGCGCTCGCCAGCGTCAACGGCCAGGAAATCACGGTCCTGCAGCTGAACGAGGAGATGGCGCGGGCCAATGTCCAGCCCGCCCAGCAGGAGGCCGCGCGCAAGCAGCTGCTGCAGGTGCTGGTCGACCGCCAGCTGCTGCAAACCGAAGCGGAGAAGGAAAAGCTGGACCGCGATCCCAAGGTCGTGCAGGCCGTGGAGCGCGCCAAGTCGCTGATCATCGCCCAGGCCTATCTGCAAAAGCACATCGGCAACGTCGCCAAGCCGGGCAAGCAGGAGGTCGAGGACTACTTCAACAAGAACCCGCAGTTCTTCTCCAACCGCAAGCAGTACGTCATGAACGAGCTGCTCGTGTCGGGCGCCAACATGACGGACGAACTGAAGGCCGCGTCCGACAGCGCGCATGGGCTGGACGAGCTGGCCGCGTGGCTGGACTCGCACAAGATTCCCTACCAGCGCGGCCAAGTGACGCGCTCGACGTCGGACATGCCGGTTGAGCTGTCCAACAAGCTGGCGTCCACGCCGAAGGGCCAGCTGTTCGTCGTGCGCGAGCCGCAGCGCGCGCTGTTCCTGGCCGTCAGCGAGGTCAAGGACGCTCCGGTCACGCTCGCCACCGCTGCGCCGCAAATTGAACAATTCCTGTTAAATAAGAAAAACAAGGAAGCTGCGGAAGCTGAACTGGCCCGCCTGCGTTCGACCGCCAAGATCGAATACCTGAACGGCCAGACAGCCCCGGCGACCACCGGTCCGGGCGCACCGGGCGCAGCCGCCACGGCCGCCGCTCCGGAAGCGACGACCACCGCAGCTGCCGACGGCTCCACCGAACGCGGCGTGGCCGGCCTGAAGTGACGCGCCTCTGGCGCCGTCCTTCGGTCACTTTCAACCTCTCACAGGATTGAACCTCACATGAAACGCTTACTGCATATCGCCATGGCAGCCCTGCTGCTGCTCACGTTCAACTTCGCATCCGCCGCCGACACCCTCGGCCCCGGCGACGTCATCAAGGTCAGCGTCTACGGCAACCCGGACATGGCCATCGAAACCCGCATCACCGACGCCGGCTCGATCACCTTTCCGCTGATCGGCCAGGTCACCGTGGGCGGGCTGTCGGTGCCCGCCGCGGAGAAGAAGATCGCCTCCATGCTCGAATCCGGCGGCTACCTGAAGAAGCCGGCCGTGACGATCAACGTCACGCAGGTGCAGAGCCAGCAGGTGTCGGTGCTGGGCCAGGTGAACCGCCCGGGCCGTTACCCGCTCGAAGGCGGCAAGCGCAGCCTGATGGACCTGCTGGCCCAGGCCGGCGGCATCGCCCAGGACGGCGGCGACGTGGTCAACGTGATCCGCACCCGCAACGGCCAGACCACCACCGAGCAGGTTGACGTGATCGAGATGGTCCGTACCGGCCAGCTGACCAAGGACTACGACCTGGCGGCCAACGATGTGATCTACGTCGAACGCGCGCCCAAGTTCTACATCTACGGTGAAGTGCAGCGCCCCGGCGCCTTCCGCCTCGAACGCGGCATGACGGTCACCCAGGCGCTATCGGCCGGCGGCGGCCTGACCCTGCGCGGTACCGAGCGCGGCCTGCAGATCAAGCGCCGCGACGGCAGCGGCGGCCTGCGCACCATCGACGCCAAACAGAATGACCTGCTCCAGACCGACGACGTCGTGTACGTGAAGGAAAGCTGGTTCTAAACCGAGGTATGCCATGAATTTCGCCCAGTTTCTCCTGATCCTCAAGGCCCGCAAGCGCATCATCCTGATGACGCTGCTGGTCACGGTCGTCACCACGCTCGTGGTCAGCCTGCTGCTGCCGAAGTCGTACAAGGCTTCGACCAGCGTCGTCATCAACTACAAGGGCGTGGATCCGCTGACTGGCGTGATGATGCCCGGCCAGCTCATGCCCGGCTACATGGCGACCCAAATCGACATCCTCAGCAGCAAGAACGTGGCGCTGCGCGTGGTCGAGGCGCTGCACCTGGCCAATAACCCGGCGGTGCGCCAGCAGTTCGCCGAGGCCACCGGCGGCAAGGGCCGCGTCGAGGACTGGCTGGCCGAGGCGCTGATGAAGCGCCTCGAGGTCAACCCCTCGCGCGAGTCGAGCGTGATCGAGGTGTCGTTCAAGGGCAGCGATCCGAACTTCGCCGCCAACGTCGCCAACACCTTCGCCGACGAGTACCAGAAGCTCAACGTCGCGCTCAAGACCGAGCCGATGAAGAAAGCTTCGTCCTATTTCAACGAGCAGACCAAGCAGCTGCGCGACAACCTGGAGACGGCGCAATCCAAGCTCTCCAAGTACCAGCAGGACCACGGCATCGTCAACGTCGACAGCCGCCTGGACGTCGAGACCACCCGCCTGAACGACCTGTCGGTGCAGCTGGTCGGCGTGCAGAGCCAGCTGGCCGAGGCCCAGTCGCGCGGCAACATGGCGCGCGGCGCGAACTACGCCGAGATGCCCGACGTGACCCAGAGCCCGCTGATCCAGAATCTCAAGTCGAACCTGGCGCAGGCCGAGTCCAAGCTGGCCGAGGCCGGCGCCCGCCTGGGCCGCAACCATCCGCTGTACCAGAGCCAGTCGGCCGAGGTGGCGCGCCTGCGCTCCGAGCTGGCCACCCAAACCCGGGTAACTTCGAACAGCGTGTCCAACAACGCCAGCATCCTGGGCGCGCGCGAAGCCGTGCTGAAGGAAGCGCTGGCCGAGCAGAAGACCAAGGTCCTGGCCCTGAACCGCGCCCGCGACGAGATGAATGTGCTGGTCAAGGATGTCGAATCGGCCCAGCATGCCTTCGACGCCGCCACCCAGCGCCAGTCGCAGACCCGGCTGGAAGGTTCGTCCGACCAGTCCGACATCGCCATCCTGAATCCGGCGACCGCGCCGACCGAGCCGTCCAGCCCGCGCATCCTCCTGAACACGGTGCTGTCGGTGTTCCTGGGCGGGATGCTGGGCCTGGGCCTGGCGCTGCTGGCCGAGATGCTGGACCGCCGCGTCCGTTCGGAAGGCGACCTGGTCGAGATCGCGCAGGTGCCGGTGCTCGGCGTGATCGACTGGACGCCGCCGACCCGCCGCCGCTTCCACCTGCCCAACCCCCTGACGCCGCGCCGCCTGCGGCTGCAATGACATGGATACGAACATGACCCAACCCGCACTGCATGTCGCGCCGCCGCAGCCCGCGGCCGCGCGCAACAACGATTCGTCGATCGGCGGCCTGTTGCTGGAACAGGGGAAGATCACGCCGGAGAACGCCGAGACCGTGCTGCGCATGCAGAAGGAACTCGGGATCCGCTTCGGCGAGGCGGCCCAGCGCCTGGGCCTGATCACCGAGGCCGACATCCAGCAGGTGCTGGCGCGCCAGTTCGACTATCCCTACCTGCTGAAAGGCGAGGGCAAGTACTCGCCCCAGCTGGTGGCGGCCTACCAGCCGTTCTCGCGCCAGGTGGAGACCCTGCGCGCCATCCGCAGCCAGCTGATGCTGCGCTGGTTCTCGCGCCACAAGGCCCTGGTGATCGTCGGTGTCGATTCCGGCGACGGCACCAGCCTGTTCGCGGCCAACCTGGCGGTGGTGTTCTCCCAGCTCGGCGAGCACACCCTGCTGGTGGACGCCAACCTGCGCAACCCGGGCCAGCAGGAGATCTTCGGCCTGCAGGGCCACCACGGCCTGTCCGACGTGCTGGCCGGCCGCGCCGACCTGGAGGCCGTGGCCCGCATCGACGAGTTCGTGGACCTGTCGGTGCTGCCGTCCGGCACCCTGCCGCCCAACCCGCAGGAGCTGCTGAGCCGCCACGGTTTTGGCGAGCTGAACAACCGGCTGGCCGAGCGCTACGACGTGGTGCTGTACGACGCCGCCGCCTTCGCCCATGGCGCCGATGCGCTGGCGCTGGCCGGCCGCGTCGGCGGGGTGCTGCTGGTGGCGCGCCGCAACCGGACCCACATCGACGACATCAGCTACGTGGCCGAACAGGTCAACTCGCTGGGCGCGCAGGTGGTCGGGTCGGTCCTGGTGGACTTCTAAATGGGCCAGACCATCGCCATGCGCCGCTCGCCCCTCAGCCTGGACGTGCTGAAGCAGCAGCTGCCCGAGTGGTGGCCGGTGGTGGCCGGCCTGCTGGTGCTGTTCGTGCCGACTTTCTGGGGCCTGTTCCATGGCCTGTGGGCCACCGAGGAGCAGGCACACGGGCCGATCATCCTGGCCCTGTCGCTGTGGCTGCTGTACCGCCAGTGGCCGGAGATGCTGGCCAAGTGCGCCGGCACCCCGGCGTCGCCGGGCGCCTGGCCGCTGTTCGCCTTCGGCCTGCTGCTGTACGTGCTGGGCCGCTCGCAGAACATCCTGGCCTTCGAGATCGGCTCCTTCATCGTGATCCTGGCTTCGGTGGTGCTGCTCAAGTTCGGGCGCACCGCGCTCAAGGCCCAGTGGTTCCCGTTTTTCTTCATGCTGTTCATGATTCCGCTGCCGGCCCCGGTGGTCAGCACGCTCACCATGCCGATGAAGATGGCGGTGTCCTACGTCACCGAACACCTGCTGTACTGGGCCGGCCTGCCGATCGCGCGCAACGGCGTGATCCTGCAGATCGGGCAGTACCAGCTGATGGTGGCCGACGCCTGCGCCGGGTTGCAGACCCTGCTGACCCTGGAAGCGCTGGGCCTGTTCTACCTGAACGTGGTGCGCCACACCTCGGTGTTCCGCAACGTTGGCCTGGCGCTGGCCATCGTGCCGATCTCGTTCACGGCCAACGTGATCCGCGTGATCGTGCTGACCCTCGTCACCTACTACCTCGGCGACGCTGCCGGGCAGGGCTTCCTGCATGGCTTCGCCGGCATGGTCCTGTTCGTGACCGCCCTGGTCCTGATCCTGTCGATGGACTCCGCCCTCCAGTGGTACGCCCGGCGCCGGGCGCGCCGGCGGGCGGCGCCGGCCGTGCAGGACGTCCGTGAAGTCAACGCCAAATGAAAAAGTCCCTGATCGTATCCCTGGTGCTCGGCGCCACCATGGCCGGCTCGGCCGTTGTGGCGGCCGCGCTCACGCCGCATGTCAAGATCGCCGACATGCAGGCCAAGTTCAACCTGGAGGACATGGTCCCGCGCCAGTTCGGCGAATGGCGCGTGGACGAGACCATCGTCCCGCTGCAGGTCGACCCCGAGACCCAGGCCAAGCTGAACCGCATCTACAACCAGGTGCTGGCGCGCACCTACATCAACCGCGAAGGCGAGCGCATCATGCTGTCGCTGGCCTATGGCGGCGACCAGGGCGACAACATGGGCGTGCACAAGCCCGAGATCTGCTATGCCGCCCAAGGCTTCGAGATCACGCGCCAGGGCAACGACGCGCTGCACACCCCCTACGGCGAGCTGCCGGTCAAGCGCCTGATGGCCGTGAACGGCGCACGCTACGAGCCGATCAGCTACTGGATCACGATCGGCAACAAGGCCGTGAAGCCGGGCATGGACCAGCGCCTCACCGAACTCAAATACGGGCTGACGGGCACCATCCCGGACGGCATGCTGGTGCGGATCTCCAACATCGACCGCGATCCGGACAGCGCCTACAAGGTGCACGACCGCTTCATCGGCGAGCTGTTGCAGGCCATGCAGGCGCCCGGCCGCACCCGCCTGATCGGCGTATTCAAGGACGCCTGACGTAGCACTTGGTATGAAGTTCCCCTCATTCAAGCGCAAGCCGCCGAGCGTCCGCGCCACCAATCCCCATTTTGCCCAGCGCGACGCGGCGCGGGGCCGGCGCCTGTCGGCGCTGATGCTGCTGCCGCTCACCTTCGCCGCCTTCGTGATCGGCGCCGTGGCCGGGCTGGACGCCCCGATCCTGCTGGCCATCGTGGCCGGCGCGCTGTTCGCCATGCTGGCCACCTTCGTGGTGGACGCCAACGTGTTCCTGCAGGTGATGTTCGTGGTCACCTTCCTGATCCAGGGCTCGGCGCTGTACTTCGGCGGCATCCACGCCGCGGTCTGGGTCGCGACCGGCCTCGGCGGCCTGTTCATCTTCCGCGTGCTGATGGACATGGTGTTCCTGCGCCGCACCCGGCAGGTCATCAAGCCCGGCAAGGCCGCCACCGGCGTGATCGCGTGTGCGGTGCTGTACTTCATCTGCTACGGCGCCAGCGTGCTGCTGAACCGGCCCGGCCTCGGCCAGCTGATCTCGGCCGTCAAGTCGAATCTCGTGATGTTCGGGGTGCTGGCGTCCTTCCTGTGGTTCTACTGGGCCCCGGAGCGCATCGACCGCCTGTGGAAGATCGCGATCGGCATCGTGATCCTGCAGCTGCCGGTCACCATCTACCAGCACTTCTTCATCGCCAGCCAGCGCCACAACGGCTTCGACTCGGTGGTCGGGACCTTCGGCGGCACCCCGCTGGCGGGCGGCCTGTCCTCGATGCTGGTGCTGTTCACCGTGGCCGTGATCGGCTATGCGCTGGCACGCTGGAACCACGGCATCATGAAGCGCCGCACCATGCTGCTGATCTGCGGCGTGGCGCTGGCCATCATCATGCTGGGCGAGGTCAAGGCGTCCTTCCTGTGGCTGCCGATCTGCACCTTCGTGGTGCTGCGCAAGCGGATCCTGAAGAACGTGGTCTCCGTTCTGGTGTACGGCACCCTGGCCTCGATACTCCTGGGGAGTATCTACTACGCCTACGACCAGCTGTACTGGAACGACCCGCTGGCCAAGATGCGCACCTACCAGGAGCAGCAGCGCGCCTCCAATTACTTCTTCGACGCCAACAACGTGGACTACAAAACGGGCGAGGTCGGCCGCGGCGCTTCGCTGGCGATCTGGTGGCGCGATCCGCAGGCCACCTTGCCGCACCGCCTGATGGGCTATGGCCCCGGCGCCTCCAAGTCCGGCGGCCTGGTCGGCGGCGGCGGTTCGGTCGCCAAGCGCCACCAGCCGCTGGCCATCGACGCCACCGCCATGGCCGTGCTGCTGTGGGACGAAGGCATCGTCGGCGCCGTGTTCTACACCGGCATCCTGCTGTGCGGGATCTGGACCGGCTTCAGGTACCTGAGGCGCGGGGAGGGCAGTGCGCGTCAGAAGGCCATCGTCGAAACCTGTACTGCCGTGCTGTGCATCTACGCGACCCTGCTGATCTACAACCGGACCCAGCTCGACGAGCCCACGGCCCAGCTGTTCCTGATGTTCTGCCTCGGCTGCATCGTGCAGATGGCGCGCTTCCGCGTGCCGGACACCAACGCTCCGCTGCCGGATGCGGTGGTGGTCGAGGAGGACGCACCACGCCGCCCGGCGCGCCGCCCGACGCGGATGGCGACCCCGGTCTACGTGGGCCATCCTTGAGGGCGGGGGCGGTATGAGCGGCAACCCCTATGCCGCCTCGCGCGTGGTGCTGCAAGCCAAGTGGTTTGCCATCGCCAAGGTCGGGGTGGCGATTGTCTCGCTGCTGACCCAGTTCGTGCTGGTGCGCCACCTGAGCGTGGACCACTACGCGTCCTACACCATCTTTGTCGCGGGCACGGCGGTACTGGTGTTCGTCACCATGTTCGGCATGGACCGCGTGATCTACCGCTTCATGCCGCCCCTGCGCGAGCATTTGCGCTGGCGCGAGGCGGCGGCCCTGATGGGCGCGATGCTGGGCGCGCGCCTGCTGCTGATGGCGACCCTGCTGGCGATCCTGGCGCTGGCCTCCTGGCATCTGCTGCCGTCCCAGCTCGTGGCCCAGCTGCAGGAAATCAAGATGCAGACGGCGCTGTACGCCATCGCCCAAGCCTGCACCGACAGCCTCCTCATCTTCTGCAACAGCGTGGGCCAGCAGCGCACCCAGGCCGCCTTCTTCATGGTGGCGGGCGCGGTGCGCCTCGCCTGCGTGTTCGGCATCATGCTGCACGGCTCGCTGACGGCGCTGGACGTGGCGCGCGTGTTCTCGTACACCGAGCTGGCCCAGGCCACCGGCATGGCCCTGGTGCTGGCGCTGGAACTGCGCCACATGCGGCGCCAGCGCGAAGGGCCGTCCGGCCGCACGCCGTGGGCTTTCGGCTTCACCTGGCGCGAGCTGTGCCACGACGCGCTCGGCACCCAGGCCGCCTACCTGCTCAGCCTGCCGTTCAAGGGCGCGCTGCTCAAGCTGATCGTGGGCGCGGTGGCCACGCCGGTGATGGTGGCCGCTTTCGGCTTCTTCCAGACGCTTTCGGACCGCGCCTACATGTTCATGCCCGTGTTCCTGCTCAAGGGCATTCTGGAACCGGCGCTGGCGCGCGACTACGCGGTGCGCCAGAACGCCGAACGGGTGCGCATGACGGTGACCCTGCTGATCCGCGTGAACTACAGCATCGTGTTCCTCGGCATCGCCATCCTGCTCGGCGCCGGACAGCCGCTGATCGACTGGATCACCCATGACCGCTACGGCAGCCAGGTGATCCTGGCCGCCCTGATCGCCCTGCAGATCACCGGCCTGACCCTGGGCGAATCGCTGTTCTTCGTGCTCAATCCGGTCGGCCGCATCGGCCCCCACAACAAGCTGTGGATGCGCATGGCGTTGCCGTTCCTGGGCGTGCTGGCGCTGGCCGCCTGGAGCCGCAATACCTATCTGCTGGTGCTGGCCGCGACCCTGCCGTACTTCGCGGTCTACTTGTGGCTGCGGCGGGTGAGCCGCGAACCGATCCTGCAGCATGGCCTCGGCCTGAACTCCGGCATGTGGCTGCGCCTGGCGGGCGCGACAGCCGCGGCGGCATTGGCGGGACGGGTGCTCCTGCTGCTCCCGCCCAGCCACGCGCTGACCCTGGCCGCCGCGCTGTTCACCGCGCTGGTGTTCGTCGCGGCCCTGCGCGTGACCGGGCTGTTCCATGCGGCAGAAGTGACCTCCATCCAGGGGGTGTCACCCCGTCTCGCCAAGCTGATCCGGCCGTTCTCGGTGGCCTGATCACACTGACAAAAGGCGTGATGGGTCTGACATGTTTGTGCCGAAATAGCGACAGTTCCTGTGACAAAGCGGCAAGAAGACGACAAATAATTCTGTATTACGCCTTTTTGGCGACCGGTCCAGCAGCGTATATTTGGACCAATGTAAGTCGCCAGTTCAATTCCGGAGGTTCTCATGCAGTCCCGTCTGTCCGGCACGATGCACACGCTGCTGCTCTCGTGCCTGGCCCTGTCCGGCGCCGCCCGCGCCGACTGGGTCGTCTCCACCCAGCTGGAAGCGGTGCGTCCCGCCCCCGCCAATTTCCAGGTCCAGCCCCAGAATCCGCCCGCCTTCTCGTGGTCGCGCCACAGCGCCAATCCGCCCGGCTACGTGGTGGAAGTGCGCCAGAACGGCAGCACGGTCTACACCTTCACCACCGACCGCAACTGGTACCTGCCATCCAAGGCCTTCGCGCCCGGCCACTACCAGTGGCGCGTGCGCCCCTCGAATTCCACGGCGGCCTCGGCCTGGTCCGACCTGCGCGAGTTCGACATCGGCACCGCCTCCGCCCATTTCGAAGTGCCCGACAACGCCGCCCTGAAGTCCGCCGCCAGCGCCCGCAAGCGCCCGCGCGAGTTGCCGGCCGGCTTCAGCCCGTCGGCCAGCTGGACCGCCGACATCAAGGCCGAACGGGCCAAGGCCCTGGCCACCCTGAAGAGCGAGATCGACTACAAGATCCCGACCATGAAGGCGGTCAGGGATGCCGACTGGCCCCTCGTCACCGCGGGCGTCAACACCGCTGCCGCCAACAGCCAGAACGCGGACGTGCGCACCCGCATCAATACCAGCGGCCGCCAGCTGGAAGGCGCGGCCCTGCTGTACCGCCTGACGCTGGACAGGAAGTACCTGAACGAAGCCATCGCCCGCGGCGACCAGCTCGCTGCGCTGAGCCCGACCGGCCCCACCAGCTACGCCAACCAGGACCAGGGCACCCGCGTGATCGCGCTGTCCCTGATCAAGGCCGCCGACCTGCTGTGGAGCGACCTGGACAGCACCCGGCGCGCGAAATGGCTCGCCACGGTGGCCACCCGCACCAACGCCATCTACGCCGACCTGTCCGGCAGCAATGGCCGCATAGACCAGTACCCGTTCGATTCCCATGGCGGCACCAACCTCGGCTTCCTGGCCGTGATCTCGGCGCTGGCCGTGGGCGACATTCCGGACGCCTCGAAATGGTTCGACTTCTCGGTGCGCGCCTACATCAACTCCGTGTATGCCTGGAGCGGCCCGGAAGGCGGCTTCGCCAACGGCACTGCCTATGCCCAGTACACCGCCGACTACGCGCTCCAGATCTGGCAGCCGCTGACGCAGGCCACCGGCGTGAACCTGTTCACCAAGCCCTGGGCCACCGGCTTCCTGCAGTTCTTCGCCGAGTTCCTGCCGCCGGGTTCCACGCGCCACGTGTTCGGCGACGAGCACGAGACCGCACCCGACTGGCGCATGATGAAGGCCTACGCCTCGCGCTTCGCCAGCCCGCAGGCCGCCTGGTACGCCAACGCCATCACCGGCGACGAAGACACGCTGACCCTGTTGCAAGCCCCGTACCCGCTGCCGTACAAGACCGCCAAGGGCAGCACCGCGCCGCCCAATGCCGCGCTGTTCCCCAGCATCGGCTGGGTGGCCATGCACAGCAGCATCAGCGACCTGGGCCGCACCTCGCTGCTGTTCAAGTCCAGCCCCTACGGCTCGTACAACCACAGCCATGGCGACCAGAACGGCTTCGTGCTGAACGCCGATGGCCAGCCGCTGCTGATCGAGGCCGGCTACGAGGACTACTACGGCTCGCCGCTGTTCAAGGACTGGTACCGCCAGAGCAAGGCCCACAACACCATCACCTACGATGGCGGCAAGGGCCAGCTGGTGGACGGCAACACGATCAACCTGGGCCGCAACGGCCGCATCACGGCGTTCTCCAGCACCGCCACGCTGGACTACACCGAGGGCGACGCCACCGCCGCCTACGGCTCCGTGGTCAATTCCGCCGTGCGCCGCGTGTGGTACCTGCGCAGCCAGGACGCCTACGTGATCCAGGACGCGATCCGCGCTCCGGCCGCGCACGTGTGGGAATGGAACGTGCACACGCCCACGCCGATGGTGCAGGGCGCGGCCGCCTCCATCACCGTGACCAATGGCACTGCCAAGGTGTGCGTGCGTCCGCTGATCAACGACACCGCCTACCAGATCAGGTTCGGCGTGCGCCAGGGGCCGGCCCCGAAACCGGGCACCGCGGAGTACCACGGCGCCTGGACCACGCCGTCCTCGACCAAGGGGGAGTTCCTGATGCTGGTGGACGTGGGCTGCCGCAAACCCAACATCAAGATCACCGATGGCAGCACTACGCGCACGATTGTGGTCGGGTCCCAGTCGATTTCGGTGCCCAGATAGTAGAATCGGCGCGTTTTTTGTTCAGCTAACCCAGCCGTGACAGAACCGCGCCCCTTCCGCCTGCTGCAACTCGTCCCCGAAGCCTTGCCCTCGTTCCGTGCGGACGTGGCGACGCTGTTCGGCAAATACCTGCCGCGCCACGCCGTGCTGTGCGACATCGTCGGCAAGGCAGGGCAGGGCGAGCTTGACGGGCACGCTTTTGCCAGCGCGCGCCGTCCCCCCAAACACGGCAAACGCTGGCGCAATGAGCTGGCCTTCGCCGGGCTCTGCCTGCGCGCCGCCTGGACCGCCGACAAGCGCGCCTGCGACGTGCTCCAGGTGCGCGACATGGTCTCCATCGGCCTGCTGGTGCTGCTGATCGCCCGCCTGCGCGGGATGCGTTTCGCCTATTGGGTCTCCTTCCTCATCAGCGAGGGCCGCATCGAGCGCGCCCGCAGCGAGCTGGCGCGCCGCCGCAGCCTGCACTACACGCTGGTGCTGTGGAAGGGACTGGTGGAGCGCTGGCTCCTCTACAAGATTGTTTTGCCACGCGCCGACGCCGTGTTCGTGCAAAGCGACGCCATGCTGGACCGCATGGCCGCGCGCGGCATCGCCCGCAGCAAGATGTACGCCGTCCCGATGGGCGTCGACACGGAAAAGCTGGGCCTGGCCACCGTGCAGGGTCGGCGCCGGGACGGCTGGGACGGCATCCCCGTACTGGCCTACCTGGGCACCCTGGACAGCTCGCGCCACATCGACAAGGTGCTGGACGCGCTGCACCTTCTGCGCACCCAGTTGAACTGGCCCACCGCGCGCCTGCTGCTGATCGGCGACTCCCCCACGCCGTCGGACGTGGTCACGCTGCGCGCCCACGCTGCCGCGCTCGGCCTTGCAGACGCGATCCACATCACCGGCTGGTTGCCATCGGAACAAGCCTTACCCCTGCTGGCAGGCGCTGACGCGGCGATTTCCTATATTCCGCGCGGCGACCTGTTTGACATCAGCTCTCCCACCAAACTGCTGGAGTACCTTGCTCTGGCTATGCCCTGCGTGGGCAACGACACGCCGGACCAGGTGCATGTGTTGTCGAAAAGCCAGGCCGGCTGGCTCACTGAAAGCACGCCGCAAGCCATGGCCGAGGGCGTGGCCGCGATCTTCGCCGACCGCCCCGCCGCCCGTGCCAAAGCCGCGAAAGGACCGCAGTTCATCGAGCAGAACCGCAGCTACCGCGTGCTGGCCGCCGGCCTCGCCGAGCGTTATCGACAGATGAGGTAGCCCGCACGTTTCAGCGCCAATTGAACTCGGCTTTTCGAGGATAAATGCAATAATGAATTTATCTTTTTGAAAGCTTGTCAATGATCCATATTTTGCTGTCTCAACCAGGCGGATATCGCGACGTCATTGAACATTTGGTAGCAAGCGGAGCAAAGGTGACCAACCTGGGGCCGGACGATGTGTCCCCCTCCCAGTTCCGCGGCAAGTTCGCCATCCTGGCGTCGATGTTCTCCCGCAAGATCTGGCGCGCGCGTACCCTGTGGACGCGCGCCGACCGCGTGCTCGTGATCGGATGGCAGGCGCTGCCTGTGCTGGCCGCCATCAAGCTCGGCATCCTGCCGCGCCCGCACAAGATCCTCGTGATGGCCTGCTTCGTCCACAGCGCCAAGGCGCGCCGCATCATCAATGTGGTGTGGAAGGGGCTGCGCTTTCCCGAGCTGGGCTTCATCACCTTCTCGCCCGGCGAGGCGCGCAACCTGGTCGACAACGTTGGCATCCCGGCCGCCTCGATCTACCAGCACCTGTGGCGCCAGGAACTGAACGGCCGCGTCGACCAGCAGACCGACGATGGCTCCATCTTCACCGGCGGCTATTCCAACCGCGACTACGACCTGCTGCTGTCCGCCGCCGCCGACGTGCCGGCCCCGCTGGTGATCGTGGCCTCCAGCCGCAACCAGATCAGCGCGCCCGTCACCGCGCGCACCACCATCCTGCGCGACCTGCCCGAGACCGAATTCGAGCAGCTGCTGGCGAAGAGCCGCGTGGTCGCCATGCCGCTCAAGAGCCAGGGCGAAGCCTGCGGGCAGAGCGTGCTGCTGCGCGTGCTGCGCAACGGCAAGCCGCTGGTCGCCACGCGCCACGAATCGATCGAGGAATACCTCGGCCGCGACTACCCAGGCTTCGTCGACCACGACGACGTGGCCGCCATGCGCGCCACCTTGCAGCGCGCCCTGTCCGACGACAGCTTCCGCGCCACCCTGGCCGACACCATCCGCAAGGCGGGCCAGCGGCTGGAGCAGCGCGGCAGTCCCGGCCAGGAAATCGAACAATTCCTGCTTGCCTGATCCATCATGACCCTTGAGCTCAAGAACGAACTGACCTACGCGGGGCGCTACCTGTTCCGCGACAACCCGCTGCTGGTCGGCCGGGTGGCGGCCGAGCTGGCGGCCAACGAGCGCCGCAGCCCGGAGGAGCTGGACGCCATCGGCCAGCGCAAGCTGCACGCGACCCTGCAGCGCGCGATCCAGGTGCTGCCGTACTACCGCAACCTGTCGCGCGACTTTTCCGTGGCCGAGGCGCGCGATGCGCTGCGCCAGTTCCCCATCGTCGAGAAGGCCACGCTGGTCGCCAACCCCACCACCCTGTACCCGCATGGCGGCGCCAAAAAGCCGTGGGAAGCGATCGGCAAGACCAGCGGCACCTCGGGCGCACCGCTGACCATCTACCGCAGCCCCACCTCGGTGCTGTACGAACAGGAATTCATCAAGCGCCACTGGAGCTGGGGCGGCTACCGCCAGGGCATGAACCGCGCCACCCTGCGCGGCGACCTGGCCGTGCCGATCGACCGCAAGCAGCCGCCATACTGGTTCTTCAACCGCTACAACCGCCAGCTGATCTTGTCCTCGCGCCACCTGAACGACCGCTGCGTGGATGCCATCATCGATCGCCTGGCCGAGTACAAGGCGGACATGCTGCAGGCCTATCCGTCCGCCGCGTACACGCTGGCGCTGTATCTTGCCAAGCGCGGCCGCAAGCTGGACATCCCGGTCGTCTTCACCGGCTCCGAGCCCGTCTACGGCCACCAGCACGACGCCATCGTCGGCACCCTGGCCCATAAGATCATGGACATGTACGGCATGGCCGAACGCGTCGCCTTCGCGACCCAGTGCGAGCACGGCAACATGCACCTGAACCAGGACTATTCGCACGTCGAAATCCTGGACGACAACGGCAACCCGACCGACGATTACGGTTTCGTGGTCGGCACCACCTACCACAACCACGCGCAGCCGCTGGTGCGCTACCGCCTGTCCGACCGCACCAGGTGGAAGCCGGGCCGCTGCGCCTGCGGCCGCCCGTTTCCGATGATCGAGGAAGTCACCGGCAAGTACGAGGACTTCATCACCGGCTCGAATGGCATGGCGGTCAGCCCGTCGGTGCTGACCTTCGCCTTCAAGTACGCCCGCAACATCAAGCGCTCGCAGGTGGCGCAGGTGGGGCAGGGCAAGTGGGAGGTGCGGCTGGTGCCGGACACCGGCTGGTCCGAGGCCGACCGCGAGCTCCTGATGCACAACCTGCGCACCATGGTCGATGCCGAAGTCGACGTGGACCTCGTGTACAAGGACGACCTGCCCAACACCGCCGCGGGCAAGTTCCGCTGGGTGGTCAACGAGACGACATGAGCAAGAAAATCGTCATGGTCGGCACTGGCCTGAACACCATGGGCGGGATCGCCTCGGTGGTCAATGTGTACGCGCAGTCCGGCCTGTTCGACCGCCTGCCGGTGACCTATGTGGCCACGCATTGCGATGGCGGCGCGCTGGCCAAGCTGCGCGCCATGCTGAGCGGCTACGCGCGCTTCCTGTGGCTGCTGGTGAGCGGGCAGGTCGGGTTGGCCCATATCCACGTGGCCTCGCGCGCCAGCTTCTGGCGCAAGTCCGTGATCTTCCTGCTGGCCTTTTTGTTTCGCAAACCGGCCGTTCTGCACCTGCATGGCGGCGAGTTCAAGATTTTCTACGAACAGGAATCGGGGCCTCTGAAGCGCCGCTTCATCTCCTGGATCTACAACCGCGCCGCGCACGTGATCGTGCTGTCGGAAGCATGGAAGCGCTGGGTGATGAGCATCTCCTCCAACCCCAACGTGGACGTAATCTGCAACCCGGTGTTGATGCCTGCCACCGTGCCCGACTGGACCGCGCGCAAGCAGGGCGTGGTGCTGTGCCTGGGCCGCATGAACAAGGGCAAGGGTTCGTACGACCTGCTGCAGGCCGCTGCCGATATCGTGCCGAAGACGCCGATCCAGCTGCATCTCGGCGGCGACGGCGAAACGGCCCAGGTCCAGCAGCGTGCGCAGGAACTCGGCATCGCGCCCCACGTCCATGTGCTGGGCTGGGTGCGCGCCGATGCCAAACAGAAGGAGCTGGCCGAGGCCAGCATCTTCGTGCTGCCGTCGTACAACGAAGGCTTGCCGATGAGCGTGCTGGAGGCGATGGCCAACGGCCTGCCCATCGTCAGCACCCCGGTCGGTGGCATCCCCGAGGCGGTGTCCGACGGCGTGGAAGGCTTCCTCGTCCAGCCCGGCGACGTGCGCGCCCTGGCGGACCGCCTGGCCCTGCTCGCCAACGACCCCGCGCTCGCGCACCGCATGGGCGCCGCCGCGCGCCGCAAGGTGGAAGCCGCGTACTCCACGGACGCCGTGGTGCCGCGCCTCGAAAAGATCTACAAGGATTTAGGAATTCGCTCCGCATGACTTCGCTCGCCTGGAAAATCAACCGTATCAAGCTGATGGGCGTGCCCGAGGTGCTGTGGCGCGTGCAGCAGGTCGCGCAGAAGAAGGTGACCAAGCTGGGCATCGGCCTCGCGTCAGAGCCCCCCGCGCCCGACACCAGCCGCTTCGGCCGCAGCTTCCTGCACGATGGCGCGGGCGTCGACGTGCCGGCCCTGACCGCCGCAGCGGACGCCATCCTCGCCGGCTTCTGGAACGTGTTTGCGCTGCACGCCATCCCCCTCGGCTTTCCGCCGCGCTGGAACCGCGACCCCAAGACCGGCACCGATGCGCCCATGGTGCTCGGCAAGGCCATCGACTACCGCAGCGAAAAGGTGGTCGGCGACATCAAGTACCTGTGGGAGCCCAGCCGCCACCTCGAATTGGTCACGCTGGCCGCGGCCTGGCGCAGCACCAATGACCCGCGCTATCTAGAAGGTGCGCGCACGCTGCTGGCGTCGTGGTTCGACCAGTGCCCCTATCCGCAGGGCGTGCACTGGACCAGCTCGCTCGAACTGGCGGTGCGCTTGCTCAACTGGGCCTGCGCCTGGCACCTGCTCGGCGGCGCCGACAGCCCGCTGTTCGCGGGGGAGGGCGGCCAGCGCTTCCAGCGCCGCTGGCTCGATAACGTCTATCAGCACTGCCACTTCATCAGCGGCTACTTTTCGCGCCATTCGTCCGCCAACAACCACCTGTTCGGCGAGTACATGGGCCTGTTCGTCGCCTGCCAGACCTGGCCCTGCTGGCAGGCCAGCCGCCGCTGGCTGGACATCGCGCGCCACGGCCTGGAAGAGCAGGCCATCGAGCAGAACCACGCGGACGGCGTGAACAAGGAACAGGCCATCTACTACCAGCACGAAGTGATGGACATGATGCTGCTGTGCCAGCTCGTGGCGCAGGCCAACGGCTCCTCGTTCTCGCAGCCCTACATGGCGCGGCTGGAAAAACTGGCCGACTTCGTGGCCGCCATCATGGACCGCAATGGCCACGTGCCGATGACTGGCGACGCCGACGATGCCCAAATGGTGCGCCTGGCCTACGGCGCCGGCTGGTGCCCCTACCGTTCGCTGCTGGCCAGCTGCGCCATCCTGTTCAAGCGCGGTGACTTGAAGGCCAAGGCCGGCGGCTTCGACGACAAGAACCGCTGGTTGTTTGGGGCCGAAGGCGAGCGCGCCTGGGCCACGCTGCAGGAGCAACCCGAGCATCCCGTGACGGCCTTTCCGCAGGGCGGCTACTACCTCCTCGGCAAGAACTTCGGCCAGGAGAACGAGGTGCGCCTGGTCGCCGATTGCGCCCCGCTCGGCTTCCTGTCGATCGCTGCGCACGGCCATGCGGACGCGCTCTCGTTCACCCTGTCCGTCAAGGGCCAGGAGATCTTGATCGACCCCGGGACCTACGCCTATCACACGCAGAAGCAGTGGCGCGACTATTTCCGCAGCACGCCCGCCCACAACACCGTGACCGTCGACGGCGTCGACCAGTCCGAGATCGCGGGCGCCTTCATGTGGATGCGCAAGGCCAACGCGCGCGCCTTGCTGCATCGCCCGCTGGACGCCGTGCAGGTGTTCGAAGGCGAGCACGATGGCTACACGCGCCTGCCCGATCCCGTGCTGCACAAGCGCCGCATTGCCTTCGACGCGGAGGCCAACCGGATCGTCGTCACTGACTTTCTATCGTGCATCGCAGAACACGAGGTTTTGCTACATTGGCACATGAGCGAAACATGCTCCGTTGCCACTACAAAAGATGGCTTCACGGTCAGCGCCCAGGACGTGACGCTGGAGTTTTCCTGCGCGGCGCCCGGCTTAGAACTGGCGCTCCTGCGCGCCGGCGAGGAGGCGCCCTTCGGCGGCTGGATCTCCCGCAGCTTCGACGTGAAAGCCACCACCACCACCGCCCGCTGGCGGGGACGGATCAAAGGCAGCGCCAGCATCGTCACTACCATTTCGATTCAGGGGCTCGCACAAGGCCGGGCCGGAATCGCACCGATTTAAGGAGAACGTCGTGAACATCAGCATTTTCGGCCTGGGCTATGTGGGGGCAGTGTCGGCCGGTTGCCTGGCATCGGATGGCCACCAGGTCATCGGGGTCGACCCGAACCAGACCAAGGTGGACCTCATCAACGAGGGCAAGACCCCGATCATCGAAAAGGACATCGGCGAGATGATCAGCCAGACCGTCAAGGACGGCCTGCTGCGCGCCACCGTGGACGTGCGCGATGCCGTGATGAGCTCGGAAATGTCGCTGATTTGCGTGGGCACGCCGTCCCAGCTGAACGGTAACCTGGACCTGTCCGCGGTGCGCAAGGTATGCGAACAGATCGGCTTCGCGATGCGCGACAAGGATTCCTTCCATGTGGTGGTCGCGCGCTCCACCATGCTGCCCGGCTCGATGCGCAACGTCGTGATCCCGACGCTCGAACAAGCCTCCGGCAAGAAGGCCGGCGTCGACTTTGGCGTCTGCAACAACCCGGAATTCCTGCGCGAAGGCACCGCGGTCTACGACTACTACCACCCGCCGAAAACCGTGATTGGCGAGTCCGACACCAAGGCCGGCGAGATGCTGGTCGCGCTGTACGAAAAGATGGACGCGCCGCTGGTGCGCACCGACGTGGAAACGGCCGAGATGGTCAAGTACACGGACAACGCCTGGCACGCCGTCAAGGTCGCCTTCGCCAACGAGATCGGCAACCTGTCGAAAGCGGTCGGCATCGACGGCCACAAGGTGATGGAGATCTTCTGCAAGGACACCAAGCTGAACCTGTCGCCCTACTACATGAAGCCGGGCTTTGCCTTCGGCGGCTCGTGCCTGCCGAAAGACGTGCGCGCACTGACCTACAAGGCGCGCACCCTGGACCTGGAACTGCCGCTGCTGAACTCGGTGCTGCCGTCCAACCAGCAGCAGGTGCAGAAGGGCCTCAAGATGATCATGGACAAGGGCCGCCACAAGGTCGGCATCCTCGGCTTCTCGTTCAAGGCCGGTACCGACGACCTGCGCGAGTCGCCGCTGGTGGACGTGATCGAGCACCTGATCGGCAAGGGCTACGAGCTGCGCCTGTACGACCGCAACGTCAACCTGGCCGCGCTGACCGGCGCCAACCAGGACTACATCCTGAACCACATCCCGCACATCTCCAAGCTCATGGTGGACAACATGGACGCCGTGCTGGAGTTCGCGGAAACCATCGTGATCGGCAACGGCGCGGAAGAGTTCAAGACCGTGCTCGAGCGCCTGAAGCCGGGCCAGCAAGTCGTCGACCTCGTCCGCATTTCCCAGAAACAGAGCGGAGAGCAGTACGATGGCATCTGCTGGTAAGGCTGAGAAAAAGCGGAAGGTCCTCGTCCTCGTCGAAAATCTCCCGTCGCCCTTCGACCGCCGCGTCTGGCAAGAGTCGACGACCCTGCACGCCCACGGCTATGAGGTCTCGATCATCTGCCCGACCGGCAAGGGCTACGAAAAGCACTACGAAGAGATCGACGGCATCCACATCTACCGCTACGACCTGCCGCTGGAGGCCGAGGGCGCCAAGGGCTACCTGGTCGAGTATTCGGCCGCGCTGTTCCACACCTTCCGCCTGGCGTGGAAGGTGCTGTTCCGGCACGGCTTCGACGCGATCCATGCCTGCAACCCGCCTGACCTGCTGTTCCTGATTGGCGGCTTCTTCAAGCTGTTCGCGGGCAAGCGCTTCCTGTTCGACCACCACGACATTAACCCCGAACTGTACGAAGCCAAGTTCGGCAAGCGCGACTTCTTCTACAAGCTGATGGTGCTGTTCGAACGCTGGTCCTTCAAGACGGCCGACGTGTCGATCGCCACCAACGAGTCGTACAAGCGCATCGCCATCGAGCGCGGCGGGATGGATCCGGACAAGGTCTACGTGGTGCGCAGCGGTCCCAAGCTGGACCGCCTGCGCCAGCTGCCGCCCAAGCCGGAGCTGAAGAAGGGCGCGCAGTACCTGGTCGGCTACGTCGGCGTGATGGGAGCGCAGGAAGGCATCGACCTGCTGCTGCAAAGTGCGCGCCACCTGATCGTGGACATGGGCCGCAAAGACGTGCATTTCGGCCTGGTCGGCGGCGGCACCTCGCTGGAGCAGATGAAGCAGATGGCGGCCGACCTCGGCATCGCCGAGCACGTCACCTTCACCGGCCGCGTGCCGGACCAGGACCTGCTCGAAATGTTGAACACCTCGGACGTGTGCGTGAACCCGGACGTGGCCAACGACATGAACGACAAGTCCACCATGAACAAGATCATGGAGTACATGGCGCTGGGCAAACCGATCGTGCAGTTCGATCTGGTCGAGGGCAAGTTCTCGGCCCAGCAAGCCTCGCTGTACGCCAACAAGAACGACCCGGTCGACATGGCGCGTAAAATCGCGGAATTGCTGGACGACCCCGAGGCGCGCAGGCGCATGGGCGAATTCGGCCGCAACCGGGTGATCAACGAACTGGAGTGGGTGTACGAGGAGCCGAAGCTGCTGGCTGCCTACGACCGCCTGTTCGGCGAGCCCAATGCGGCGCGTCCGGCCCCGATGCAACCCACTTGATAGGAACGGACAATGAAGATTCTGGTAACAGGCGGCCTTGGCTACATCGGTTCGCACACCGTCGTTGAACTGCTCAACGCGGATTACGAAGTGGTGGTGGTCGACAACCTGTGCAATGCAAAGCGCGAAGTGCAAGACCGCGTGCAGAAGATCACGGGCAAGCGCTTCGACCTCATCGAGACCGACATCCGCGACCGCGCCGGCATGGAAGCCGCGTTCGGTGCGCACAAGGTCGATGCGGTGATCCACTTCGCGGGGCTGAAGGCGGTCGGCGAATCGGTGGAGCAGCCGCTGCGCTACTACGACAACAACATCTCGGGCAGCGTGGTGCTGTTCGAGACCATGGCCAAGTACGGCTGCAAGACCTTGGTGTTCTCGTCCTCGGCCACCGTCTACGGCGACCCGCACGCGGTGCCGATCAAGGAAGACTTCCCACTGCACGCGACCAACCCCTACGGGCGCAGCAAGCTGATGATCGAAGAGATCCTGCGCGATGTGTTCGTGGGCGACAACTCCTGGCGCATCGCGCTGCTGCGCTACTTCAACCCGGTCGGTGCACATGCCAGCGGCCTGATCGGCGAGGACCCGAACGGTATCCCGAACAACCTGCTGCCCTACATCGCGCAGGTGGCGGAAGGGCGGCGCGAGAAGCTGTCCGTGTACGGCAACGATTACCCGACCCCGGACGGCACCGGCATGCGCGACTACATCCACGTGGTAGACCTGGCCATCGGCCACGTCAAGACCCTGGACAAGCTCGCCAAGGGCCCGGGGGTGGTGACCTACAACCTCGGCACCGGCCGCGCCAGCAGCGTGCTGGAGATGGTGCGCGCCTTCGAGAAGGCCTGCGGCAAGCCGATTCCCTACCAGATCGTGGCGCGCCGCCCCGGCGACATCGCGCAGTGCTACGCCGATCCGGCGCTGGCCGAAAAGGAGCTCGGCTGGAAGGCCGAGCGCAACGTGGAACAGATGTGTGCAGATGCATGGAGATGGCAGTCCATGCCCAAATGAATTTACTTCATTCAATCAAGCGCGGCCGGGGCCAGCCTCCCTGAGGGGCGGCTCGCTGCCGCACAGGACAAGGAGATCATATGAAAGCAATGATTCTGGCAGCAGGCAAAGGCACCCGCGTACGCCCGCTGACCTACGAAGTACCGAAACCCATGATCCCTATCCTCGGCAAGCCGGTGATGGCCTACCTCATCGAGCACCTGGCCAAGCATGGCGTCCGGCAGATCATGGTCAACGTGGCCTACCTGCACGAGAAGATCGAAGAGTATTTCGGTGAAGGCGAGCGCTTCGGCGTGCAGATCGGCTACTCGTTCGAGGGCTACACCAACGACGCGGGCGAGGTCATGCCCGAACCGATCGGGTCGGCCGGCGGGATCAAGAAGATCCAGGACTTCGGCGGCTTCTTCGACGAGACCACCATCGTCCTGTGCGGCGACGCGCTGATCGACTTGGACCTCGGCGCGGCGCTGGAAGAGCACCGCCGCAAGGGCGCATTGGCGACCGTGATCACCAAGGAAGTCCCGTGGGACAAGGTATCGAGCTACGGCGTGGTGGTGACCGATGCCGATGGCCGCATCACCGAGTTCCAGGAAAAGCCCAGCCGCGAAGCGGCCAAGTCGAACTACATCAGCACCGGCATCTACATCTTCGAGCCGGAGGTGATCGAGCTGATCCCTTCGAACCAGGTGTTCGACATCGGCTCCGAGCTGTTCCCGCTGCTGGCCAAGCGCGGCCTGCCGTTCTACGCCCAGACCCGGCCGTTCGAGTGGCTGGACATCGGCAGCGTGACCGATTACTGGGAGGTGCTGCAGAACGTGCTGGCGGGCGACGTCGCCAACCTCAAGGTGCCGGGCCGCCAGATCGAGGACGGCGTGTGGGTCGGCCTGAACACCAGCATTGACTGGGAAGGCACCACCATCGAAGGCCCGGTCTACATCGGCTCCGGCACCCGGATCGAGGCGGGCGTGAAGATCGTGGGCCCGACCTGGATCGGGCACGGCAGCCACATCTGCGCAGGCGCGGAGATCACCCGCAGCGTCCTGTTCGAATACACCCGGGTCTTGCATGATGTAAACTTGCATGAAATGATAGTTTTCAAGGACTATGGCGTGGATCGGGAAGGGCAGATGAAACTGGCCGCGGACATGCCGTCCGACGAATGGATCAATGCGCGCGACCGGCGCAACAAGCGGCGGGCCGGCACCGACAGCGTCGATGCCGCCGCGCTGGCGATGAAATAAGAGGGAAGCAGGGGCCATGAGCCCCTGCCGACGTAAACGAACACCCAAAAAAGTGACACACACAGGACCTACCTTCATGAAAATCTACCCAGTCATCCTTTCCGGCGGCGCCGGGACCCGCCTGTGGCCGCTGTCGCGGGCAGTCCTGCCCAAGCAGCTGCTGCCGCTGGTGTCGGACAAGACCATGCTGCAGGACACCGCCCTGCGCGTGGCCGACTGGCCCGACCTCATGCCGCCGCTGGTCGTGTGCGGCAACGAGCACCGCTTCCTGGTCGCCGAACAGCTGCGCGAATGCGGCATCACCCCGCTCGGCATCCTGCTGGAGCCGGTCGGGCGCAACACCGCCCCCGCCGTGGCCGCCGCCGCGCACTACCTGAAGGGCGTCGATCCGGACGCCGTGATGCTGGTGCTGCCGGCCGACCACGTGATCAAGAACATCCCGGCCTTCAAGGAGGCCGTCACGCGCGCCGCCAGGATGGTCGAGGACGGCGGCCTGGCGACCTTCGGCATCGTGCCGACGGCGCCCGAGACCGGCTACGGCTACATCCACCGCGGCGCCGAGATGTCGGCCTGCGCCGATTGCTACCGCGTCGACCGTTTCGTCGAGAAGCCCAACAAGGACACCGCCGAACAGTTCCTGGCCGACGGCGGCTACTACTGGAACAGCGGCATGTTCCTGTTCAAGGCCGAGCGCTACCTGAGCGAGCTGGTCCAGTTCAACCCCGGCATTGCCGCCGCCGCCGAGACCGCGATGCAGAAGGGCTACCGCGACCTCGACTTCTGCCGCCTGGACGAAGCCAGCTTCGCCGCCTGCCCGTCGGACTCGATCGACTACGCGGTGATGGAGAAGACCAAGCACGCCGTGGTGGTCCCGGCCGACATCGGCTGGAGCGACGTCGGCTCCTGGTCGGCGCTGTGGGAAGTCCAGCAGGGCGATGAACGCGGCAACGTGACCCGCGGCGACGTGTATCTCGATGGCGTGACCAACTCGCTGGTGCGCGCCGAGAGCCGCATCGTCGCGGTGGTCGGCGTGGAAGACCTGGTGGTGGTCGAGACCAACGACGCCGTGCTGGTCGCCCACAAGGACCAGGTCCAGCGCGTCAAGCAGGTGGTGGATCACCTGAAATCGCAGGACCGCACCGAGCACGTGCACCACACCCGCGTCTACCGCCCCTGGGGCTGGTACGAGGGGACG
Source organism: Zemynaea arenosa (assembly GCF_004614185.1). Classification (GTDB taxonomy): domain Bacteria; phylum Pseudomonadota; class Gammaproteobacteria; order Burkholderiales; family Burkholderiaceae_D; genus Telluria; species Telluria arenosa. The sequence goes on from NZ_SPVF01000123.1 coordinate 32,252, forward strand.
GATGCGGGCGAGCGCTTCCAGGTCAAGCGCATCTGCGTCAAGCCGGGCGAGAAGCTGTCCCTGCAGATGCACCACCACCGCGCCGAGCACTGGGTGGTGGTGTCCGGCACCGCCCGCGTGACCTGCGGCGAGACCATCAAGCTGCTGGCCGAGAACGAGTCGACCTACATCCCGATCGGCATGAACCACCGGCTCGAGAATCCGGGCAAGGTGCCGCTGCACATCATCGAGGTGCAGTCCGGCAGCTACCTGGGCGAGGACGACATCGTCCGCTTCGAGGACATCTACAAGCGCGCCTGATCTGGCTCGACGGTAACAAAAACGGGGCTGCGGCCCCGTTTGTTTCTTCTGCAATAACGGAATCGGGCGGATTTCGTATAAAAATTATAAAGTTTCTGTGGTGCGCGGCCGGGGGTGTTCTAAAATCGTCCATACCCATCCGTAACGATTCCCAAAAGGTGCACCCATGAAAGCAATCGCTCAGGCCCTCGGTACTGCCGCAGTCCTGCTGGCAGGCCTCGTCCCTGCAGCCCACGCAGGCGACATCATAGGCGGCTCGGCGCTGCTCAACCCCGCCCAGCAGGCCCAGCTCGAAAGCTGGCTGGGGCAGGGCGAATTCAATCTCACCAACATCTACGCGCGCGACGCGGGTGACACCTCGCTCGACTTCCACGCCGCGGCGGACTACAAGGGCAAGACCTTCACCTTGATGCAGGTGACCAACGGCACCGACCACTGGCTGGTGGGCGGCTATAACCCGCAAAGCTGGGAATCGAACGACACCTGGCACGAGACTCCGCTGGACGCGGACCGGGTCGGTTTCATCTTCAACCTGACCGCGGACAAGGTCTACCACCAGATCCCGTCCACCTACATCCTGCCCAGCCAAGGGCAGAAGCAGACCTGGAACAGCGCCGAGCACGGCCCGGCGTTCGGGGAGGGCGGCGACCTGTGGGTGACTGGCGACATGCAGAGTGCCTATTCCTGGCTGTTCACCTACGGCGACCCGGCCGAGCAGGGCACCAGCCTGATCGACGGTTCCCGGCCCGATCCGCTGCCCACCATGCTGCAGCTGGAAGGCATGGAAGTGTTCACCGTGGCCGTGGTGCCGGAACCGTCCACCTGGGCCATGCTGGGCGCCGGCCTGCTGGTGACGGCGGGGGCGGCGCGGCGCCGCAAGCGAACCTGACCGTGTTGCCGCGCTGGCTATAATCGGAAACGGAAGCTCGACCGGCTTCCGTTTTTTTGTGGAGAATCGATGCGTCCCTTTGTCCTGCGCCTGCTGCCCATCCTGTCCGCGCTGCTGCTGGGCCTGCCTTGGCAAGCCCACGCACAGGTGACCTTCGGCGCCGGCCAGCTGGCCATCGTGGTCAACGACGAAGACGCCAACAGCGTGACCGTCGGCGAGCTGTACCGCAAAGCGCACGGGCTCCCCAGGCAAAACCTGGTGCACGTGAAGATCCGGGCGCAGGGCGGCCAGCCCCCGCGCACCCTGGACGCCGCCCAGTTTCGCCTGCTCAAGCAGGACATCGACGCGCAGCTCCCGCCCGGAATCCAGGCCGTGCTGCTGGCCTGGACCGCCCCCTACGCGGTCGAATGCAACTCGATCACCTCCGCCTACACGCTCGGCCTCGACCACACCCTGTGCGCCAAGACCTGCGGCCCGGGCCAGTTCAACCCCTACTTCGACGCGCGCGGCCGCCAGCCGTACACCACGAATCATCTGCGGCTGGCGATGCTGTTTCCCACCGACGACCTGGAGCGCGCCAAGGCCCTGATCGAACGCGGCGTGGCGGCCGCCAAAGGGAAGGCCGGGCCCGCCACCGCCTACTACCTGACCACCAGCGAGACCGCCCGCAACAGCCGCGCCCACCTGTTCCCGCCTGCCGGCCGCATCGTCAGCCGCGGCCTGGCGGTCAAGCGCCAGGCCCGCAACGCACTGGAGAATGTGGACGATGTCATGGTCTACGAAACCGGCGTCGCCAGCGTGGCCAAGCTGGAGACCGTCACCTTCCTGCCGGGCGCCCTGGCCGACCACCTGACCTCCATCGGCGGCGACCTGCTCGGCACCACGCAGATGAGCGCGCTGCGCTGGCTGGATGCCGGCGCCACCGCCACCTACGGCAGCGTCACCGAGCCGTGCAACTATTGGCAAAAGTTCCCGCACCCGACAGTGTTGTTGAAACACTACGTTGCGGGGGAAACCGCCATCGAAGCCTATTGGAAAAGCGTGGCCTGGCCCGCCCAGGGCCTGATCCTTGGCGATCCTCTCTCGGCGCCGTACCGGCGCTGAGAGCTTTCCCCCCAACTGGGCGGGATTTGCGTCGCGTTAGTCCGTTCGGACTAATTGTTCGTCATCATCCCGTCACGTTGTCTTACTAGTATCCAATTTGCTAAAGTTCAATACTTTGTATCAACAAGCGTTGAATTTCTATAAAGCAATTAAAACCCTCACCCGTGACGGATCACACATGAAAACACACGTTGTTCGCGGCGCGACCTTGCGCCAAACCGTGCTGGCAGCGGCCCTGGCGGCCGTCCTGTCCCCGGCGCTCGCCAGCCCCAATGGCCTGGTGATCTCCCAGGTCTATGGCGGCGGCGGCAGCACCAGCACCAGCGCCAGCTACAAGTACGACTTCGTCGAGCTGCACAACGGCAGCACCGGTCCGATCTCGCTGGAAGGCATGTCCGTCCAGTACAACAGCGCCAAGGGCACCAACGCCTACTCGGTGGCCACGCTGCCAGCCGTAACGCTGCAGGCCGGCCAGTACTTCATGCTCCGTCTCGGGTCGATCAGCGACACCATCAAGGGCGGCGACTTCGCGTATGACCACACTGGTGGCATCGCCATGAGCGGCAGCGCCGGCCGCGTGGCCCTGGTGTCCAACGCCTCCGCGATTGCCGCGTCCGCGACCATCGCGACCGACGCCGATATCCTGGACATGGTGTCCTACGGCGGCGGGACCGCCGTCAATCCGACCGAAGGCACGGTGGCCGGCGGCACCGCGGTGAACACCGCCGCGATCCGCACCCCGGTCTGCAACGACACCGACGTCAACGGCACCGACTTCACCATCGGCACCCCGGCCCCGCACAGCATGGCCGACGCCCCGGTGACCTGCTCGAATTTCAACGCGCCGATCGTGGCCCAGTGCCCGGCCAGCTTCAACGCGCCGGTCACGGTGGGCAACAGCGCCGACATCGCCGCCTACGACCTGGACGGCCGCGTCACCAGCGCCGTGATCACCTCGGCCGCCGTGCCGGGCCTGAGCCTGCAGAACGTGACCCCGGCCGCCAACGAAGGCGACGCCGCCTCGGCCACCCTGGTCGCCACCGCCGCCGCCGCCGAAGGCACCTACCCGGTGACCATCCAGTTCGGCAACGACCAGGCGCAGACCAAGACCTGTACCGTCAGCGTCAACGTACGCACCTACCCGGCCTACGCGATTCCCGCGATCCAGGGCAGCGGCGACAAGAGCCCGTACGAAAACCAGTTCGTCAAGGCGACCGGCGTCGTGACCGCCAAGGTCGGCTCCGGCTTCTTCCTGCAGGACGCCAACGGCGACGGCGACCCGTCCACCTCGGACGGCGTGTTCGTGTTCTCGACCCTGCATCGCGACGAAGTCAATGTCGGCGACGAAGCCACCGTCTATGCCAAAGTCCAGGAATACGTCCCGGCCGGCACCGCCAGCGTGACCGAGCTGTCCGCGGTGGACGTGGTGACCGTGCAGTCCAGCGGCCACAGCATCGCCGCCAGCAACCTGGGCGACCTGCCGGACCTGAACCTGTCCAAATACCAGGGCATGCTGGTCCACTTCAACAACCCGCTGTACATCTCGCAGTCGGACTACCTGGGGTCGCGCGGCGAACTGTCGCTCTCGTCCGGCAGCCGCCTGGAGCAGCCGACCAACCGCTACCCGTTCGGTTCGGCCGAGTACACCGCCATGGTCGCGGCCAACGCCAAGAACCTGATCGTGCTCGATGACGGCCTGTTCGTCACCCCGGACAGCATCCCCTACCTGGACGCGCAGAACACCCGCCGCGCCGGCGACATGGTCACCAGCCTGACCGGCGTGCTCGACTACGGCACCTACGGCGGCAGCGGCGTGGGCTACAAGGTCCAGCCGACCGAGGCGCCGGTATTCGGCAGCGCCAACCCGCGTCCGCTGGAGCCGGAACTGGCTCCGGGCAACGTGCGGGTGGCCAGCGCCAACGTGCTGAACTTCTTCACCGAGTTCACCAACCTGACCGATGTGTGGGGCAACACCACCACCGGCTGCTACATCGGTTCCGGCATCAAGCCGAGCAACTGCCGCGGCGCCGACAACCTGGATGAGTTCATCCGCCAGCGCGACAAGATCGTGCGTGCGCTGCTGACCATTGACGCCGACGCCTACGGCCTGATGGAAATGCAGAACAACGGCGAGAAATCGGTCAACTACCTGGTTGAGTCCCTGAACGCCGCCGCCGGCTACACCGCCTACGCGGCCGTGCCGGTGGCCGGGTCCGACCTGGATGGCAAGGACGCCAACGGCAATCCGCTGCGCACCACCGGCACCGATGCGATCCGCGTGGCCATCATCTACAAGCCGGGCAAGCTGACCCTGGTGGGTGCCGCGCTGACCGACAAGGATCCGATGAACAACCGCGCGCCCGTCGCGGCCACCTTCAAGGCCTCGAATGGCGGCAAGTTCTCGCTGGTGGTCAACCACTTCCGCGCCAAGGGCAGCTGCCCGAGCGGCGCCAATGCGCCCGCCGCTGAAGTCGACTTCGGCGAAGGCTGCTGGAACCAGACCCGCATCAACCAGGCCAACCGCCTGACCAGCTACTTCCTGCCGCTGGTGAAGTCCAGCGCCGGTTCGGACAACGTGCTGGTGGTCGGCGACCTGAACGCCTACGGCAAGGAAGACCCGATCCTGGCGCTGGAAGCCGCCGGCCTGCAGAACCAGATCGAGCGCTTCATCCGCCCGCGCGAGCTGCCGCACTCGTACGTGTTCGGCCACACCGCGGGCTACCTGGACCACGCGCTGGTCTCGGCCGCGCTGGCCCCGCAGGTGGCGGACGTGGCGGAGTTCCACAACAACGCCGACGAGCCGGAAGTGCTGGACTACAACTTGAACGATGGCCGTCCGCAGGACTTCTACGAAGCCAACGCCTACCGCGCTTCGGACCATGATCCGGTCGTGGTCAGCCTGAACCTGGCCGCGACGTTCACCGACGTGACCTCGGCGGTCCAAGTGGCCCGTAGCGGCATCCTGCTGAACCGTGCCACCGGCAAGTACACCGGTACCGTGACGATCAAGAACGTGAGCAGCGCCCCGATCACCGGTCCGGTCCAGTTGCAGCTCAACGGCCTGCCGGCAGGCGTCACGCTCAGCAACGCGAGCGGCTCGCACAATGGCGTTCCGTACATCACTGTCACGGGCGGTAATCTCGCACCGGGCGCGAGCGCCAGTGTCTCGACGCAATTCGATAACCCGGGCAAGGTCAGCATTGGCTACACCTCGTCCGTGTTCTCCGGTACTTTCTAAGCCTTAAGGATCCTCATCATGCTGCAATTTGCTTCTTACCTGCGCCGCGCGGCGCTTGCCCTGGCCCTGGCAGGCCTGTCCGCCGGCGCCCTGGCCGGTCCGACCTACCACGTCAGCGTCAACACCAATGACTGGATCGGTCAGACCGGCGCGCTGGACTTCATGTTTGGCGCGGTCCCAGGCGCGCCGGGCGCGACCGCGACCATCAGCCACGTGACCGGCGGTTCCTTCGGAGCGACCGAGCTGTACGCCGACGCGACCGGCACCCCGGCCGCGGGCTACACGCTGTACAACGCCAGTGGCATGGACGAAGTGCTGCAATGGGTAACGTTCGGTGGCACCTTCGGTTTCGACGTGACCTTCGGCGGCGACTTCGAGATGCCGTCGTCCAGCCTGGACGGCTCGTCGTTCTGGCTGACCCTGCTGAACGAGAACTACGAGACCCTGGGCGCCCAAGGACCGGCGGTGACCTTCGATCTGGTGCCCGCAGGCGACGAGTCGGCGGCCTCGGTGAGCTATGCGGTGCCGGCCGAATTGGTGGTCCGCGTCACCGACGGCCCCACCGTGGACGTGCCGGAAGCCTCGCAGTGGGCGATCTTCTTGACAGGCCTGAGCTTGATGGCCTGGACCGTGCGCCGCCGCCAGCAGCGCTAAGCCTCCGCCGCGGGCCGCCCGGCCTGCGCACCAAAAAGACACTTGTGTTCGCTACGAACAACAAGTGTCTTTTTTCTTTTGGGCCCCCGCCCGCTTGTGTTTAGAATAAGCACCTTCGCGCCCAATTTCTTTCCAATCTACAATTTCCATTTATTCGGCGAACGAATAAGTGCGTAAAATAAATCGTATTGGTCAGCCCCGGGGGCTTGATGCATAGTGAGCAGCAGAGTTGGCAGGACCCTTGTACTCCCCGCACCACGGATGAACAGATGTCAGCAGAGATACTCGTCGTCGAACCGGACCAGGCCACCCAGGACCTCCTCGGACTGAATCTGAGCCGGGCCGGCCACGCGGTCAGCTGCGCCGGGGACGCCGAGACCGCGCTGCTGCGGCTGGAGGAGCAGGTGCCCGATATCCTGCTGGCCGAGTGGGACCTGCCGGGCCAGCCCGGCATCGCGCTGCTGCGGCGCCTGCGGGCCTCCCCCCGCACCCGTGAGCTGCCGGTCATCATGGTCAGCGCCCGCGCCACCGAAGCCGACAAGGTGCTGGCGCTGGAGACCGGCGCCGACGACTACATCACCAAACCCTTTGGCACCCGCGAGCTGATCGCCCGCGTGCATGCGCTGCTGCGCCGCCGCGCGCCCGCCGCCAGTGCCGAGACCATCCAGCTGGCCGGGCTCCAGCTGGACCCGGCCACCCACCGCGTGACCGCCGGCTCGCGGCAGGTGACGCTGGGCCGCGTCGAATTCCGCCTGCTGAATTTCCTGATGCACCATCCGGACCGCGTCCACACCCGCTCCCAGCTGCTGGACAAGGTGTGGGGCAACGCCGTCTACCTGGACGAGCGCACCGTGGACACCCACGTCGGCCGCCTGCGCAGCGCGCTGCAGCCGACCGGGCACCAGGAGCACATCGAGACCGTGCGCGGGAGCGGCTACCGCTTCGTCGCGTGGGACCGCGCGCTGCGCCGGCAGGCGGCCAACGCCTGAGCTGCGCCCGCTTTCATCTTCCGGAGTGAATCGTGGAACCGCTGGTCATCCTGTCGCAGCTTGAGCAGGAATACCTGTTGCGCGGCATCGAGGCGTCGCTCAAGGTGCACGATCCGCGTTCGTTCTTCCTCTGGACCCAGGGCCAGCTGCAGGCACTGCTGCCCCACGATGTGATGGTCGGCCTGCAGTTTGGCCCGCACGGCGAGCTGGAGCGGCTGGAATGCTGGCACGGGACGGTGCTGGCGGCGCCCGCGCTCGACCACCTGTGCAGCCGGGCGGAGGGCCTGGCGCTGCGGCTGGCGCGTGCCTGGCGCCAGGGACCGGCGCGCCCGGCGGTCAGCGACCTGGGCTGCTCGGAACGGGATGGCGTGCTGGGTGGCTTCCAGGCCGAGCTGGAGCGGGAAGGGTACGGCAACGTGCTGGTGCACGGCACCGGGGAAACCGGCGGCGGCGAGACCGTGTTTGTCCTGCTGCGCCTGCCGCTGCGGCCGGGGGCGCGGCACGGGTATTTCCTGGAACTGCTGTTGCCCCATTTGCATCTGGCCTTGCTGCGGCTGGGGCAGGGCACGCCGGTGGCGGCCGACCTGGCGCGGCCGATGAGCGGGCGCGAGCTGGAAATCCTGCGCTGGGTCAGGGAGGGCAAGAGCAATTACGAGATCGCCTGCATCCTCGGGATCAGCGACCTGACCGTCAAGAATCACCTCCAGCGGATCTACCGCACCCTCGGCGTCAGCAACCGCACCCAGGCCGTCTCCCGCGGCCTGTCCCTGCGCCTCCTCGACCGCGCCGCCTGAGCGCCACAGCCCGCGCCGGCCGCCCGGCGGTGGCGCGTCCGCCATGGGC
>NZ_SPVF01000013.1 GCF_004614185.1 Zemynaea arenosa
GCCCAGTTCCAGCTGGCCCTGCAGCTGGCCAGCGGCAGCGGCGTCGAGCGCGACGAAGCGCGCGCCCTGGCCTGGTTCATCCGCGCCGCCGAGCAGGGCCACGCACTGGCCCAGTACAACCTCGGCAATATGTACTGCAGCGGCAGCGGCACCGCTCACGATCCGCAGCGCGCCGTCCAGTGGTACCGCCGTGCGGCGGAGCAGGGCGCCGCCAACGCGCAGTTCAGCTTGGGCGTGATGTACGCCACCGGCAGCGGCGTCGAGCGCAACGACGAGGCCGCCGTCCACTGGTACCGCCGCGCTGCCGAGCAAGGGGACGCCAGCGCGCAGAACAACCTCGGTGTCATGTACGCCAACGGCCAGGGCGTGCCGCAGGACGACGGCATGGCGCTCGACTGCTACGACCGCGCCGCCCGCCAGGGCCACGCGCTGGCGCAGTACAACCTGGGCGGCATGGTGATGAGCGGGCGCGGTTGCGCGGCCGACCCGGTGCGCGGCTACATGTGGATGCTCCTCGCCGCCGAAGCCGGCGACGAGACTGCCGCCGCCGCCAAAAGCCGCACCGCCCGCCACCTCACCCCTGAGCAGATCGGCAACGCCCTGGACTTGGCCCGCCGCTGGCAGTCCGGGCGGGTGCTGTAGGCCTCGCCGCCCGAAGCCGATCGAATCCCGCCGCCGCGCCCACTTCCCCGCGCGCAGCCTCCTCTTCCGGTCCTTTCTACGCCGGGCCTGCGCCGCGGCGGTCGACAAAGAGCGCGTTCCCGAAGATCTTCTTGGCCTGCTTCTTCGCTTCGCTGGCCGCCGTCGCCACCAGGTGGTGGTTCGCGAACTGCTGCGGCTCCACGCGCACCGCGCCGATCGACAGCGACATCAGCGCGTGGAACACCTTCTTCCCCTGCCGGTCTTCGCTCAGGTAGCCGCCGCGCTCCCGGTCGTCCGGGGAATGGAAGCCGGCCACCTGGGCCGCGAAATCGGCCAGCATGCCGTGGCAGCGCGCCTCCCAGTCCTCGCTCTGGAACACGACGATGAAGTCGTCCCCGCCGATATGGCCCACGAAGTCACGCTCCGGATCCGCATGCGCTGACAGGATGCCGCCCGCCAGCTGGATCACGTCGTCGCCCTTGCGGTAGCCATAGACGTCGTTGAACGGCTTGAAGTGATCGAGGTCGCAGTAGCAGGCCCAGAACCGTGCGCCGCTGGCGATCAGCCGCTCTACGTGCTCGTTGATCGGCACATTCCCCGGCAGCTGGGTGAGCGGATTCGCGTAGCGCGCCGCGTGCATCTGCATCTGGGTGATCTCGCGCATCAGGTCATGGCCCGTGCCCATACCCACGTAGACCCCGCGGTCGGTGACGATGAAGCCATTGAGCATGTGCTGCGCGCCGCCCTGCACCAGCTTCACGCTCACGGCCTGCAGCGAATCGTCCTTGTCCGCGACCACGGGTGTGGCGTCCATGAAGGCGGTGCAGGGCTTCCTGCCGTGCAGTTCGCGCTCGTAGGGCCGGGCGAAGTGCTCGATCATGTCAAAGCGGTTGACGAGGCCCAGCGGCCGCCTTCCGCATTCACGACCGGTACGATCTGCAGCGCGCGGTCGGCCGCGAAGCGTTCGTACAGCGCGTTGTTGGTGACTTCCGGCCCGACCGGGGTCACGTGCAGGGCCAGTCGTTCGACCGTGGGCTGGCGCTTGTCGGCGCCGTGCTGCGGATAGACCGCGACGCCGTCGCGCCGCAGCGCCTTCACCACCTCCGCCGGCAGGGCCGTGGCCGGGCTGGCGTTGGGGCGGCCCAGGTGATAGCCCTGGCCATAGCGCACGCCCAGGTCGCGCAGCACGAGCAGTTCGGCCTGGGTCTCGATCCCCTCGGCGATGACCAGGGTGTCCGATTCCTCGGCGATCTGCTGGATCGAGCGCACGAACTGCAGCTTGACAGGATCGTGGTTGATCCCCTGGATGAAGTGCATGTCGATCTTGACGTATTCCGGCCGCAGCTCGGACCACAGGCGCAGGCTCGAAAAGCCTTCGCCCAGGTCGTCGATCGCGATGCGGAAGCCCATGCGCCGGTAGTGCAGCACCGCCTCGCGCATCAGCTCATAGTCATAGGTCGGCTGGTTTTCGGTCAGCTCGATGATGACCCGGTCCGGGCTGATGCCGACGGCGTGGATCATCCCGATGGTCTCCCCATGCCGCGCATCGTCCTGCAGCAGGCTTTCCGGGCTCACGTTGAGGAACAGGTTCCCGTCCAGCCGCAGCTCGGCAAAGCGCTCCAGCACCACACGGCGGCACAGGTGCTCGACCTCCACGGTCATGCCGCAGGCACGGGCCACCTTGAACAGCTTGAGCGGCGAATGCAGCGGACTGTCCGACGGCCCGCGGATCAGCCCCTCGTAGCCCATGATGCTGGCGCTGTCCATACGCACCAGCGGCTGGAGCAGGGCGGTCAACTGGCGCCGCGCCACGATGTCGTGCAGATGGTCGGCGAGGTGGGCTTCGGAAGGCATGCGGTCGAGCGGCATCGGGACGGGCGGCGGGTGAATTGTTTCCTGATGGTATCGACCGTTTGTGACCAGTTGATGAAATGGCACACAGCGCACACTTTGGCCTGCGGGACGAAAAAGTTCTTTCAGGAACTTTTATGCAAGGGCTACAATAATCGTCACACTTTTGGCGCCCGGCGTTCCATACATGCAAGTACACGCCCGATTTCTCCTTGCTTTTCCGATCCTGGGCGGCCTGTCCGGCGCCGCAGCGGCGGCGAGCCTCGCTGTCACGGTGACCGATGCCGCCGGCAAGCCACTGGCCGATGCCGTGGTCTGGGCCGAGCCGAATGGCACGCTGCCCAAGGTCCTGAAGCCCGCCGAGATCGAGCAGAAGGGCCTCAAGTTTCTCCCTATGGTGACGGTGATCCAGACCGGCAGCCGCATCACCTTCCCGAACAACGACAAGGTGCGGCACCACATCTACTCGTTCTCGCCCGCGCACAAGTTCGACCAGAAGCTGTATTCGGGGACCGCCGCCGCCCCGCAGGTGTTCGAAAAGGCGGGGACCGTGGTCCTTGGCTGCAACATCCACGACACGATGCTGGCCTACGTGAAGGTGGTCGACACGCCGTTCTTTGCCAAGACCGATGCCCGCGGCGTCGCGCAAATCGACGTCCCTGTGGCGGGCCAATACGCGCTGCACGCCTGGCACTACCAGATGGGCGCCAGCACCAGCGCCGACCAGCTCCAGCAGGTGCAGGTCAAGCCGGGTGACGCACCCACCGCCGCGGCGTTCGCGCTGACCCTCAAGCCTGCGGCCCCCGCCGCGGAGTCGAGCGACTTCTAAGCCGATGACCTTCCGATTCAAAAGCCTGGAAGGGCGCATCGCCACGCTGTTCCTGCTCCTGATCCTGGTGGTGCAGGTGGCGGGCCTCGCCTTCATCCAGCAGGGCATCGTCAGCAACGCGCGCAGTGCCATCGGGGCCGAACTGGCCAACGGCGAAAAAGTCTTCCGCAAGCTGATGGAGCAGAACGCGCAGAAGCGCCGCTTCTCGGCCCAGATCCTGGCGCGCGACACCGGCTTCGTGCAGGCCATCGGCAACCACGCGGACGACGACCGTCCCACCATCGAATCGGCCCTCAGCAACTCCACCAGCCGCGCGCGCGCCGACTTCAGCATGCTGGTGGACGCGGAGCACAAAGTCATCGTCCCCGCGGGCCCGATGCACAGCGCGCCGCTGGAAGCGCTGGTCATGCGGCTGCTCGACCAGGCGGAGCAGGCCGATGGTGCCGCCGGTACCGCAGTCGTTGGCGGCAAACCGTATCAGCTGGTGGTCACGCCCGTGAAGGCGCCGATCACCATCGGCTGGGTCGTGATGGGCTTTGCCGTCGACCGCCAGCTGGCGCAGGACATGAAGGAGCTGTCCGCCCTCGACGTGGTGATCGTGGCGCACGCCGAGGATGGCCGCTACCTGCCAGTGGATGGCACCCTGGGCGCCAATCATATGGCCGAAGTGGCCGGGCAGCTGGGGCGCGTGGGTGGCCCCGTGCAGCTGAGCGACCTGCGCATCGGGGGCGGCAAGTACAGCGCACGCATCGTCCCCGTGGGCCGCGACAACCGTGCCAGCGCGGTCCTGGTGCGCTCCTTCGATGAAGCCACCTCCGAATATACCCGTCTCGAACACCGCCTGATGGCCCTGACCGTGGTGGGCATCCTGGTCGCCGCCGTCGCCGCTATTTTCACCGCCAAGCGCATTGCCCAGCCGCTGGCGCAGCTGGCCGGAACCGCGCGCCGCTTCGAGCGCGGCGACTACCGCGACGTGGTGGGCTTCGCGCGCGACGACGAAATCGGCGCGCTGGCCAAGGCCTTCGACAGCATGCGGGACGGGATCGCGCGGCGCGAACGCGAGATCACCCGGCTGGCGTACTGGGACCCGCTGACCGACCTGCCGAACCGCGCGCAATTCGTGCAGCTGCTGGACGCTTCCTTGAAGCAGGCCTCGTCGTCCGGCCAGGACGTCTCCGTGCTGATGATGGACCTGGACCGCTTCAAGCACGTGAACGACGTGATGGGCCACAGCTTTGGCGACGCGCTGCTGCGCACCGTGGCCGAGCGCGTGCGCGGACAGGTGGCTGCGGCCCACGCCGACGCTCAATTGGCCCGCCTTGGTGGCGACGAATTCGCCGTGCTGCTGCCCGCAGGCCTGGAGCAGGCCCGCCTGCTGGCCGATGGCGTCCTGCGCGCGCTGGAGCAGCCGCTGTCGCTGGAAGACCAGACCGTGGACATTGGCGCCGGCATCGGCATCGCCGCCTGCCCCGCGCACGCCCGCGATGCGGAGACCTTGATGTCCATGGCCGAAGTGGCGATGTACGCCGCCAAGCAGCGCAGCGAAGGCGCGGTGGTCTACGACGCCGTCTTCGACAAGGCCAGCGAACAAAGCCTGTCCCTGCTCACGGAGCTGCGCACCGCCGCCGAGAACGACGAATTCCGCCTGCATGTGCAGCCCAAGATTTCGCTCTCCACCGGCGCGGTGGTCGGCATCGAATCGCTGGTGCGCTGGCATCACCCGGTACGCGGCAACGTCTTCCCCGACGAATTCATCCCCTTCGCCGAGCAGACGGGCTTCATCCGCGTCCTCACGCGTTGGGTGCTCGACCGCTCGGCCGCGCTGTGCCGCGAACTGCAGCAGCAGGGCATCCACATCAAGTGCTCGGTGAACCTGTCCACCCGCGACCTGCTGGACCAGGACCTGCCGGCCAAGTTCAACGACGTGCTGGCGCGCCATGGCCTGTCGCCGTCCTCGTTCTGCCTCGAGATCACCGAGAGCGCCATCATGGACGACCCGGTGCGCGCGCAACAGACCCTGTACCGCCTGCACCAGATGGGCGTGGACCTCTCGATCGACGATTTCGGCACCGGCTATTCTTCGCTGGCCTACCTCAAGCGCCTGCCAGTGAATGAGCTGAAGATCGACAAGTCCTTCGTGCTGAATATGGAGAACGATGTCGGCGACACCAAGATCGTGCGCTCCACCATCGACCTGGGGCACAACATGGGCCTGCGCGTGGTCGCCGAGGGCATCGAGAGCGAGGCCGTGTGGCGCCTGCTTGCGGACCTGGGCTGCGACCAGGGGCAGGGCTACTTCATGAGCCGTCCGCTCCCTGCGGACAAGCTGGCCGACTGGGTGCGCAACTGGCAGCCGCCGCTCGGCGTGGCGGACGACGCGGCCGTCGCCATCTAGGGCTGTCATTCCCATCTTCTTTCGAACAAAGTTCGGTGGCAGGTCAGCTATGATCGTCGGGCGCCGGGGTGACCCGGCCGCGCGATCACAACCAAAACTCGGAAAGCCACCATGTCCCTGAAACACGCCACGCTCGTGGCCAGCCTGTGCGCCGCCTTCAGTGCGGGCAGCGCGCTGGCCCAGTCCTGCCCGGCCAGCGGCACCCCGCTGACCTACCCGGTAACGAAGAAGGTCGACCAGACCGACACCTACCACGGCACCGTCATCGCCGATCCGTACCGCTGGCTGGAAGACGCCAACAGCGACGAGACCCACCAGTGGGTGGAAGCGCAGAACAAGGTCACGCAGGCCTACCTCGGCCAGATCCCGCAGCGCGAGGCGATCAAGCAGCGCCTCACCAAACTGTGGAACTACGAGCGTTACAGCGTCCCGTTCAAGGAGGGCGGCCGCTACTTCTACAGCCGCAACGACGGCCTGCAGAACCAGTCAGTCCTGTACACCATGAAGACGCTGGCCGACAGCCCGCGCCTGCTGCTCGACCCGAACACCCTGGCCGCCGACGGCACGGTGGCGCTGGCCGGGATGGCCGTGAGCCCGGACGGCAAGCTGCTGGCCTATGGCACCGCGGCCTCGGGCTCGGACTGGAACGAATGGCATGTGCGCGACATCGAGACCGGCAAGGACCTCACCGATCATCTCAAGTGGGTCAAGTTCTCCGGCGCCGCGTGGACGCATGACGGCAAGGGCTTCTTCTACAGCCGCTACGACGAGCCGAAGGCCGCCACCGCGCTGGCCGACGTGAACTACTTCCAGAAGCTGTATTACCACAAGATCGGCACCCCGCAGAGCGAGGACACGCTGGTCTACGACCGCCCGGACGAGAAGGAGTGGGGCTTCGGCGGCCACGTGACCGACGATGGGCGCTACCTCCTCATCACAGTCACCAAGGGCACCGCGCAGAAATACCGCGTGTTCTACAAGGACCTGACCAAGCCCGGTGCCAAGGTGCAGCCGCTGATCGACGAGTTCTCGGCGTCGTGGGACTTCATCGACAACGATGGCCCGGTGCTGTACTTCGTCACCGACAGCGGCGCCCCGCGCTCGCGCATCGTCGCCATTGACGTGCGCCAGCCTCAGGCCGCGCAGTGGAAGACCATCGTGCCGGAATCGGCCAACGCGCTCACCGGCGCGAACCTGGTCAACAACCAGCTGGTGGTCGAGTACCTGGCCGACGCCAAGAGCCAGGTCAGGGTGTTCGACCTGAAGGGCAAGGCGGTGCGCGAGATCGCGCTGCCCGGCATCGGCTCGGCCGGTGGCTTCGGCGGCAAGAAGCACGATACCGAGACCTTCTACTCGTTCTCCAGTTTCACCACGCCGACCACCATCTACCGCTATGACCTCAAGAGCGGCAAGAGCAGCGTGTTCCGCCAGCCGAAGGTCGACTTCAACCCGGCCGACTACGAGACCCGCCAGCAGTTCTACACCTCGAAAGACGGCACCAAGGTCCCGATGTTCATTGTGTCGAAGAAAGGGCTGAAGCTGGATGGCTCCAACCCGACCTACCTGTATGGCTATGGCGGCTTCAATATCTCGATGACCCCCGGCTTCTCGCCGGCCAACCTGGCGTGGATGGAGATGGGCGGCGTGTACGTGATGGCCAACCTGCGCGGCGGCGGCGAATACGGCGAGGCGTGGCACGAGGCCGGGACCAAGCTGCACAAGCAGAACGTGTTCGACGACTTCATCGGCGCGGCCGAATGGCTTATCGCGAACAAGGTGACCTCGCCGGCCAAGCTGGCGATCGGCGGCGGCTCGAACGGCGGCTTGCTGGTCGGTGCCGCGCTGACCCAGCGCCCGGACCTGTTCGGGGCTGCGATCCCGCAGGTTGGCGTGCTGGATATGCTGCGCTTCCACAAGTTCACCATTGGCTGGGCGTGGACCTCGGACTACGGCTCGTCCGAGAACGCGGACGAGTTCAAGGCGCTGCTCAAGTACTCGCCGCTGCACAACCTGAAGGCCGGCACCTGCTACCCGGCGACCATGATCACCACTGCCGACCATGACGACCGCGTGGTTCCGGCCCACAGCTTCAAGTTCGCTGCAGCCGCCCAGGCGGCGCAGGCAGGCGGCGCCCCGGTCATCATCCGCATCGACACCAAGGCGGGACATGGCGCGGGCAAACCGACCACCAAGCAGATCGAGGAGGTGGCGGACCGCTGGGGTTTCCTCACCCGGACCCTCAACATGGCGGTTGAACCCACCAAGATGGCGGGCGCGGCGCACTGATCTGGTGCATTGGGGGCGCCAGAAGTATCTTATTCCACTACTTCTGGCGACTCCTGCGCTACTTCGTCGTAGTTTCTTCCACTTGCCGTACAGATACGGCATAGTTTGCGCATCAGCAATCTCCTTGATTGGAATGCAATGCGCTCCAAAACCCGTGTCACGCTCTGGGCCATTTTCGGCGCCGCCACCCTGCTGGGGGCAGCGGCGATCGGCCCGATCCCGCAACCGGCCGAATACCACGCCCTCGCGGACCAGCGGACGCTATTCGGCGTTCCGCGGGCAGCGGACGTGCTGTCCAATCTCGTTTTCCTGTTCGTTGGCCTGTATGGCCTGAGCGCGATGGAGACCGCGCGGCGGGTGCGCGTGCTGCGGCCGATGCGCATGTGCTACGGGATGTTCTTCTGCACCCTGATCGCGACCGCCGCCGGCTCCGCGTGGTACCACTGGGCGCCGGACGACGCCCGTCTGCTGTGGGACCGGCTACCGATCGCCGTGGCCTGTTCCACGCTGCTGTCGATCGTGCTGCGCCAATGTCTGAATCTGCCGCGCTGCATCTCCCCGCTGCTGCTCGGGTTTGCGCTGCTGAGTGTCGCCTGGTGGGGCCTGATGAACGATTTGCGCCCCTATCTGCTGCTGCAACTCGCGACGATGGTCGTGATTCCGGCGGCCCAGCAAAGCGCTGCCGTATCCAGCGAGGAGCGGCGCGCCTTCGGTGCCGCCGTCGGATGTTACGTGCTGGCCAAGCTGTGCGAAATGGCCGATGTGCGCCTGTACGAACTGTTGCCCCTGTCCGGCCACACGCTCAAGCACCTGCTGGCCGGCCTGGGTGCCTTCTTCATCGCCCACTATTTCGTGACCCGCGCCAAAGCGCGCCGGTCCCCGGTTTCGGGCTAAGGCCGCACGCGCGCCCCGCGCGCGGCCACCCCCACTTTCCCCCAATCGGGGACGTACCCCGCCCCCACGCCGGGGACGTACTCCGCCTTAGACCCGTAGGAATCCACTGCTTTGTTACTATTTCGCTCCCGCCGAGATAATCAAAAACGATGAGTTATCAAGGGGTTGCGGCGCGCGGGTTAATCTCGCAGTATTCCGGGAATCGGGGACGTACCCCGCTCTGGGAGAAGGGACGTACCCCGGAGTAGAGGGGTAGGAAAAGGCTGAGCGGGGCCTTCGGCTCGATAATCGGAGGTGGGAATTAGCGGTGGACCACGACCATCAGGGCTTTGGCCTCGGTTTTCGCCAGATTGCGGATGGTGTGGTTCTGGTCGGCGGGGTAGCGGGCGGTCCCGCCGTGCTTGATCTTGCGCTTCTCGGCGCCGACTTCCACCTCGACCGCGCCGGTCACCACCGTCAGGTGCTCGATTGTCCCCGGGTCGTGCGCCTGGGACGCCAGTTCCCCACCGGGCGCCAGGGTCAGCTCATACCATTCATACTTGCCGGCGAGGTCCATCGGCCCCAGGATGCGCAATGCATAGCCAGCGTGCGCGCCCGGCAGGGTCGGGGTCTCGTGCGCGTCCATCACGCGGATCGTCTCCACCGCCCGCACCTCGGCCGACAGCAGCTCGCCGATCTGCACCCCCAGCGCGTTGGCCAGCCGCCACGTGATGGCGATGGTGGGATTGGCCTTTTCGCGCTCGATCTGCGAGAGCATCGACTTGGACACGCCCGCAATGCGCGACAGGTCCTCCAGCGTCAGCCCGCGGGCGAGCCGGAGGCGCTGCAAGGTGGCGCCGACTTCTGGCGGGGCGAGGTTGGTAACCGGTTTATTCATAAGCTTATAGCTGGCTTGCCAAGTTCAATGGCAAGGGGTAAGATTCGATATATTGAATTCGCGTTCGAAATACAGAACCTGTTCCAAACATCGAACGCACAGGCAACGGTACATCATCCGTGAACAACCGGTCAAGCCGGTCCAACCAGGGGACGAGGGACACATGAGCGATCAAGCGTTTTACAGCAGCCTGCAACAGAAGCTCGGCACGCTGAAAGAAGAAGGGCTGTTCAAGCCCGAACGCGTGCTGGCTTCGCGCCAGGGCGCCGAAGTCGTGGCCGAAGATGGCCGCACCCTGATCAACATGTGCGCCAATAACTACCTGGGCCTGTCCGGCGACCTGGAAACGCAGAAGGCTGCGGAAGCCGCGCTGCAGAAGTACGGCTACGGCCTGTCCTCGGTGCGCTTCATCTGCGGCACCCAGACCGTGCACAAGGAACTGGAGCGCAAGCTCTCCGAATTCCTCGGCACCGAAGACACCATCCTCTACGCCGCCGCCTTCGACGCCAACGGCGGCGTGTTCGAGCCGCTGTTCGACGAGAACGACGCGATCATCTCGGACGCCCTGAACCACGCTTCCATCATCGACGGCGTCCGCCTGTGCAAGGCCGCACGCTACCGCTACGCCAACAACGACATGTCCGACCTGGAAGCGCAGCTGCAAGCGGCCACACAAGCCGGCAAGCGCCACAAGATCATCGTGACCGATGGCGTGTTCTCCATGGACGGCACCATCGCGCAGCTGGACAAGATCGTCGAGCTGGCGCAGAAGTACAACGCGCTCACCATGATCGACGAGTCGCACGCCTCCGGCTTCATGGGCCAGACCGGCCGCGGCACCCACGAGCACCACAACGTGATCGGCAAGATCGACATCATCACCGGCACCCTGGGCAAGGCCCTGGGCGGTGCGATGGGCGGCTTTACCTCCGGCCGCAAGGAAGTCATCGAAACGCTGCGCCAGAAGTCGCGCCCCTACCTGTTCTCCAACACCCTGGCGCCGATGATCGCGGGTGCCTCGCTGGCAGTGCTGGACCGGATCAGCAAGTCCACCCAGCTGCGCGATCGCCTGCACGAGAACACCGCCTACTTCCGCAAGGAGATCGAGCGCATCGGCTTCACCATCAAGCCGGGCACCCACCCGGTGGTTCCGGTGATGCTGTTCGACGCGCCGGTGGCGCAGAAATTCGCGGCCCGCATGTTCGACCTCGGTGTGCTGCTCTCCGGCTTCTTCTACCCGGTGGTGCCGATGGGGCAGGCCCGCGTGCGCGTGCAGCTGTCCGCCGCCCACACCCGCGAGCAGCTGGACCGCGTGCTGGCCGCCTTCGAGCAGGCCGGCCGCGAACTGGGCATCCTCAAATAAGAACGCAAGGACCTCGGAAATGGAACGTATCCTCATCATCGGCGCCAATGGCCAGATCGGCAGTGAACTGGTCGAGGCGCTGGCCCGCCAGCACGGCGCGGACAACGTCATCGCCTCGGACATCAGCCCCACCAACGTCTACGACGCCAAGCGTTACGAGCGCATTGACGTGATGGACAAGGCGGGTCTGGCGGATTTCATCGCGGCCGAGAACATCACCCAGGTCTACCAGCTGGCCGCGCTGCTGTCGGCCACCGGCGAAAAGATGCCGCTCAAGGCCTGGGACCTGAACATGGACGGCCTGCTGAACATCCTGGAGATCGCCCGCGAGCGCGGCGAAGCGGGGAAGCCGCTGCGCATCTTCTGGCCCTCGTCGATCGCCGCCTTCGGCCCGAACACCCCGTCCACCAACACGCCGCAGTACACCGTGATGGACCCGACCACCATCTACGGCATCTCCAAGCTGGCCGGCGAGCGCCTGTGCGAGTACTACTTCACCAAGTACGGCGTGGACGTACGCAGCATCCGCTACCCGGGCATCATCAGCTTCAAGTCGCCTCCGGGCGGCGGCACCACAGACTATGCGATCGCGATCTTCCACGCGGCCCTGCGCGGTGAGCGCTACGATTGCTTCCTCGGCCCCGAGACCACGCTGCCGATGATCTACATGCCGGACGCGATCCGTGCGACCATCGAACTGATGGACGCACCGGCCGACAGCATCAAGATCCGCTCCTCGTATAACGTGGCCGGCGTCTCGTTCAACCCTCGCGAGCTCGCTGCGGCCATCCAGGAGCAGCGCCCGGACTTCCAGATCGCGTACACGCCGGACAGCCGCCAGGCCATCGCCGACACCTGGCCGAAGAGCCTCGACGACAGCGCCGCCCGCGAGCACTGGGGCTGGCAGGCACGCATCGGCGTGGACGAAATGGTGACCGACATGCTGGCCAACATCGACGTGAGCATCACCGAAGCCGCATAAATACAATACCAATAAGAGAACGCCGCCAGGCCTGCATTCGCGGGCCTGGCGGCTTTCCCGTTGAAGAAGCACCCACCAAACCACAACTATAAATAGCCCCTGGAGACACACAGACATGGACATGAGCGTTTTCGATCTCTTCAAGATCGGTATCGGCCCATCGAGCTCGCACACGGTCGGCCCGATGGTGGCCGCGCGCCGCTTTCTGCTGGAAGCGAGCCCGCTGGACGACGCGGTCAGCGTGGAAGCGGCGCTGTATGGTTCGCTGGCGCTGACGGGCGTCGGCCACGGCACCGACAAGGCCGTGATCCTCGGCCTGATGGGCGAAACCCCGCAGGACATCGATCCCGATAGCGCGGACGATCAATTCGCCAATGCGCAGCTGGACGGCGTGCTCCAACTGCTCGGCACCCCGAAGGAAGTCCCGTTCACGCTGGCCTTCCACAAGCAGGAGACCCTGCCCGAGCACCCGAACGGCATGCGCTTCACCCTGCGCTATGCCGACGGCCGAGAGTTCGTGCGCGAATACTATTCGATCGGCGGCGGCTTCATTCGCGCTGCCGGCGAAGAGCAGGGCGGTGAAGACGCGCCGGGCGCGCCCATCCCGTACCCGTTCGACACCATGGAGCAGCTGCTGGCGCTCGGCCAGCAGAGCGGCCTGTCGATTCCGGCGATGATGCGCGCGAACGAGGAAGCGCGCATGAGCCGCGAGGCTTTGAACGAAGGCCTGGACCGCATCTGGCACGTGATGCGCGACTGTATCGCCCACGGTCTCGTGACGGAAGGCCAGCTGCCCGGTGGCCTGAACGTCAAGCGCCGCGCCGCGCGCCTCTGGCAGCAGGCCGAAGCCGCAGGCCAGGCCGACGGCCTGCCGCACGACGCGCTGCATCACGTCACGCTGTACGCGATGGCGGTCAACGAAGAGAATGCGGCGGGTGGCCGCGTGGTCACGGCGCCGACCAATGGCGCCGCGGGCATCATCCCGGCGGTGCTGCGCTACTTTGCGGAGGACTGCAAATCGGCGGACCCGGACGAAGGCCTGCGCAAGTTCCTGCTGACCGCATCGGCGATCGGCATGCTGTGCAAGCGGAATGCGTCCATCTCGGGCGCGGAAGTGGGCTGCCAGGGCGAAGTCGGCGTGGCTTGCGCGATGGCCGCGGCGGGCCTGGTGGCGGCGCTTGGTGGTTCCAATGCGCAGATTGAAAACGCGGCGGAAATCGGCATCGAACACCACCTCGGCATGACCTGCGACCCGATCGGGGGCCTGGTGCAAATTCCCTGCATCGAGCGCAATGGCATGGGCGCCATCAAGGCCATCACCGCGGCATCACTGGCGTTGAAGGGCGACGGCACCCATTTCGTCAGCCTCGATAACGTCATCGAGACCATGCGCCAGACCGGGGCCGACATGCAGGCCAAGTACAAGGAAACCTCCCTTGGCGGCCTGGCCGTGCATGTGGTGACGGTGAATCACCCGGCCTGCTAAAAAACGCGGCTTACATCGTCGGCGAGAACTCGCTGCGCCAGCGCTGGCCGCCGATGTCGCCGCTGCAGGACTTCATCCGCAGTCCCGTGGCGGTCGACTCCAGGCAGCGCGTGCGGCCCGTGAACTGGTTGGTGAGCCGGACATAGCGCCGGTCCGCGCGCACGGTGCTGACCTTCCACAGCTGGCCGCTCGCGTTGGCACACGCCGCCATCTGCACCTTGTCGTTGCGGCCATCGTTGACCACATCGAGGCAGCGGGCGCCCGTGGTGAACTGGTTGTGAAGGCGCACGTAGCCCGGCTGCTCGCTGCGGCGCAGGGTCCACTGCTGGCCGGAGACCTGGCCACAGGCAGCCATGTGCAGCTGGTTGTTGGTCCCGTCGTTGACTACATCGAGACACTGGCCGCGGCCAGACCATTCGTTCTGCAGGTAGGTCGGCTCCGCCGCAGGCAAGGCGGCGGAGGCGGAGAGGGTGGTCAGGCTTAGGGCGATGGTGATGGCAATGGCGAGGAACTGGCGTTGCATGGACGTCTCCTTCGTTGTTGTGCTGCGGTGGTAGGAGATTTCATCTTAGGCAAGCGCCAGGCTTGCCAATGTGTCCAGTCAGCCCGACTGTGTATCCAGTTGTATCCGCAATCGTTTACATGGTGGGTGACCACTGCGCGAGCCAGCGGTGACCGAGCTCGCGGCGGTCGCACGGAGAGATTTTCAGGCCCGATCCCATCGACTCGAGGCAGCGTGTCTTGCCCGTGGCCTGGTTGGTGAACTGCAGGATGCCGCCGGCTTCCCCGCTGGTCTGGCCCGGCGCGAGCATGGCGCTGCGCTGCACTGCCCATTGCTGGTTGTCCGCGTCGGAGCATGCAGCCATGCGCACCGCCGGGCCATTGGCGCTGGTGTTCACGGCCAGGCACTGCTCCGCGCCACCGCCGACGGTGTGCACGCGGAAGTAGCCGGGCAGGGGACTGCGCTCCAGCACCCACTGCTGGGCAGCCGACTTGTCGCACTGCGCCATCTGCACCGCGTCCTTGTCCGCCGCGAGGCACTTGGCGCGGCCGTCGAAAGCGTTCTGCAGGAAGGTGGTGTCGGGCGCCGCGCCGGTCGCCTTGGGCGCAGCCGAGCCGGCGAAGGCGGGCGCCGAGGCCACTACAGCGAGGGCGAAAACGGCGGTGTGAAAGCGGCTCTGCATGGACATCTCCTTGTTGTAATGGTCTGGCAACGATATCAGTTAAGTAACGCGTCGTCGAGGACCGCCGCCTGATTCTGACGTCCATCGTGCACTGCACTATAATCGTTGGTTCCCGATCATCGAATCCAGCGGCCAGTCCCATGCGATACGTTTCCACCCGCGCCACCGGCGCGTCCCAAAGCGCCACCTTCTCTGACATCCTGCTTGGCGGCCTCGCGCCGGACGGTGGCCTGTATCTGCCTGCCGAGTACCCGCGCGTGACCGGCGCGGAGCTCGACGCCTGGCGCCAGCTGTCGTACGCCGACCTGGCCTTTGAGGTGCTGAAGAAGTTCGCCACCGATATCCCGGAGGCGGATCTGAAGGCGCTGGCCGAGAAGACCTACACGGCGCAGGTGTACCGCAACGCGCGCGCCGGCGAATCGGCAGAGGAGATCACGCCCCTGCGGGTGCTGGAGGACGAAGGTCGCCGCAAACTGGTCCTGCAAGCCCTGTCCAACGGCCCCACGCTGGCCTTCAAGGACATGGCGATGCAGCTGCTCGGGAACCTGTTCGAATACGCGCTGGCCAAGAAGGACCAGCAGTTGAACATCTTCGGCGCCACCTCGGGCGACACCGGCAGCGCCGCTGAATACGCGATGCGCGGCAAGAAGGGCATCCGTGTTTTCATGCTCTCGCCGCACAAGAAGATGAGCGCCTTCCAGACCGCGCAGATGTTCTCCCTGCAGGACCCGAACATCTTCAACATCGCCGTCGAGGGCGTGTTCGACGACTGCCAGGATTTGGTGAAAGCCGTCTCGAACGACCTCGAATTCAAGGCCCGCTACAAGATCGGCACCGTCAATTCGATCAACTGGGCGCGCGTGGTGGCGCAGGTGGTCTATTACTTCCGCGGCTATCTCGCGGCCACGAGCTCGAATGACCAAAAGGTCTCCTTCACTGTCCCCTCCGGGAACTTCGGCAATATCTGCGCGGGCCACATCGCCCGCCAGATGGGCCTCCCCATCGACAAGCTGGTGGTCGCCACCAACGAGAACGACGTGCTGGACGAATTCTTCCGCACCGGCGTGTACCGGGTCCGCAAGTCGGCCGAGACCTTCCACACCAGCAGCCCGTCGATGGACATCTCCAAGGCGTCCAACTTCGAGCGCTTCATCTACGACCTGGTAGGCGGCGATTCGGAGCGCGTGCGCGCCCTGTTCGCGAAGGTGGAAACCGACGGCGGCTTCGACCTTTCCGGCGCGCCGGGCAGCGATGGCGACGAGGTCAAGCGCGTGGGTGAATACGGCTTCAAATCCGGCAAGTCCACGCACGACGACCGCCTCGCCACCATCCGCGACGTGGCGGACAACTACGGCATCACCATCGACACCCACACTGCGGACGGCATCAAGGTCGCGCGCGAGTACCTGGAAGAGGGCGTGCCGATGATCGTGCTGGAGACCGCGCTGGCGGCCAAGTTCAACGAGACCATCCTGGAAGCGCTGGGCACGGACGCCGAGCGCCCGGCCGGTTTCGAGAACATCGAGGCGCTGCCGCAGCGCTTTATCGTGCTGCCGCCGGACGTGGCCAAGATGAAGGCCTACATCGCTGAACACACCGGGCTCTGAGCCATGGCCTACACGCCCAAGCCTCTGATGCCGGTGCAGGACGCGCTGGACTTCCTGCTGAAGGCCGCCCGCACCATCGACGGCACCGAAGTGGTGCCCACGCTCGAAGCGAATGGCCGGGTGCTGGCAGAGGCCGTGCGCTCGACCATCAATGTGCCCTCGGCGGACAACACGCAGATGGACGGTTACGCGGTGCGTGCCGCCGACTGCACGAGCGGCGAGACCACGCTGGAAGTGGCGCAGCGCATCCCGGCGGGCCAGGTCGGCGCGCCGCTTCAGCCTGGCACCGCCGCGCGTATCTTCACCGGGGCGCTGATTCCGGAAGGGGCGGACGCGGTCGTGATGCAGGAAGTCTGCGAGGCCTCCGCCGATGGCAAGTCGGTCACCGTAAGGCACATGCCAAAGTCCGGCGACTGGATCCGCCGCACCGGCGAAGACATTGTGCAGAACAGCGTGATCCTGGAAGCAGGCACGCGCCTGCGCAGCCAGGAACTGGGGCTGGCGGCATCCGTCGGCCTGGCGCAGCTGTCTGTACGCCGCCGCGCCAGGGTGGCCGTGTTCTTCACCGGCGACGAGCTGACCATGCCGGGCGAAGCCCCGGGCGGCCAGCTCGCTCCGGGTGCCATCTACAACTCCAACCGCTTCACGCTGCGCGCGCTGCTGCAGGACCTGGGCTGCGACGTGACCGACTACGGCATCGTGCCCGATTCGCTGGACGCCACGCGCGCTACCTTGCGGGCCGCGGCACAGGAGAATGACCTGATCATCACCTCCGGCGGCGTCTCCGTCGGCGAGGAAGACCACATCAAGCCCGCCGTGGAAGCGGAAGGGCGGCTGAACATGTGGCAGATCGCAGTCAAGCCGGGCAAGCCGCTGGCGTTCGGGGAGGTCGGCAACGCCTTCTTCCTTGGCCTGCCGGGCAATCCGGTATCGAGCTTCATCACCTTCCTGATCTTTGTGCGGCCCTTCCTGCTCAAGCTCCAGGGGGCCGCGGCGAAGGCGCCGCGTGCCTTCCAGGTGCGGGCGGACTTCGACTGGCCCAAGCCGGATCGCCGCAACGAATTCCTGCGCGCGCGCGTCAACGACCACGGTGGGCTGGACCTGTTCCCGAACCAGGGCTCAGGCGTACTCACATCCACCGTTTGGGCCGATGGGTTGATCGACAATCCGCCCGGCCAGGCCATCCAGCGCGGAGACCTGGTGCGCTTCATCCCGTTCAGCGAGTTGATGGCATGACCGTGACGCTGAAGTTCTTTGCCAGCGTGCGCGAGCAGCTGGGCGTGTCGTCCGAGGCCATCGAGCTGCCGGCGAACGTCGCCACCGTTGGTGACCTGCGCGCGCATCTGATGCAGCGTGGCGTCACATGGGCCGAGGCCCTGAACCCCCGGCGCGCCTTGCGCATGGCCTGCAACCAGGTCATGTGCGCCGAGGATGCGCCGCTCACCGACGGGGCGGAAGTCGCCTTCTTCCCGCCGGTGACGGGCGGCTGACTTACTTTACCTCGTCGCCTTCCACGCAGATGGCGCACGGCGCGCCGGTCTTCCACAGGTAGTAGCGGCGCGCGGTGAATGCGGCAGCGGCAACCAGCGCCCAGCCAAAGGACGGTGCCAGGACATCGTCCAGCGCGCGGTCCTGCAGCATCTGGCCGCCGGCGATGGCGAGGGTGGCAAGACCGGTCGTGTACAGGAACATCTTCACAAAGTGTTCGGCGCGTTGCATGGTCGTTATCCTTTTTCCGTCTGATTAAAGTGCCGCCATGAATTTGGCGATGGCGTCATTGACCTGCTGCGGCTGATCGATCTGCGCGAAGTGGCGCGCCGGCGACACCGTCACCACCTGCAGCTTCGGCGTCCCGGTCATCAGCTTGCGGATGTATTCATCCTTGGCCGCCAGCGTGATGCCGGCGTTCTGGTGGTCGACATCGAAGTAGGGCGCGATGACCAGCACCGGCGCCGTGATCTTCGGCAGGTCCGCGCGCAGGTCCAGCGCCAGGATCGCACCGGCGTAGTTGGCGACGGAAGCCGGGTCGCTGCGCGAGGACAGCCTGGCCATTGCATCCGCCTTGCTCATGTCGATGCTGCCGATGGTGCGCATGTATCCCACCTGCTGCGCATCAAACGCCTCCTTGCTGGCCGCCGCCATGCGGGCCTTGAAGCCGGCCGCCATCTGCGGGCGCTGCTCGGCGGGCATCATCTCGGTGCCGGGGAACACCGGCATGCCGTCGATGGCAACCACGCCGCCGACCAGGCCCGGGTTCTGCTCCGCGAAGGCGATCGACAGCGTCGCACCCAGGCTATGCCCGGCCAGCACGGGCTTGGCCAGCTTGCGGGAGGTGATCAGGGTCTTCAGGCTGTCGAGGGCCGATGCGATCAGGTCACCCTGGATGGCCGGGCGGCCATCAAAGCCCGGCAGCGTCACCACATAGATCACATGGTCGGCCTTGAAGCGGCGAATGGTCTCCTGCCACGCCCACGGGCCACTGGACAGACCAGGGATCAGCACCATCGGCGAGCCATGGTCGCCGTGGCGCTCCACCAGCATGGACCCGGCCTGGAACGACTCGGCGGGTGCAATCAGGTTGGCGAAAGGCGCCGCGGCGGGAGCCGAAGTGGTGGCAGCATCGGCCGCGAACGAAAGGGCAGGTGCGGCAAGGGCCAGCACGGCCGCAAAAAGCAGGCTGTGTTTCATGTCAGTCTCCTGGGTTTGAAAACTAAGTTTGTAAAACTACTCTGAAAAGATCGCTTCGATCGGTTTGCCGAACAGCCGGGCCAGGGCGAAGGCCAGCGGGAGGCTGGGATCGTACTTGCCGGTCTCGATGGCGTTGATGGTCTGGCGCGAGACTTCCAGGAGGTCGGCCAGGTGGGCCTGGCTCCATCCCTGCTCAGCGCGCAGTTCGCGGATGATGTTGTTCATTCTTCGGCCCTGCTGAACCAGTTGCGCAGGCAGCTCACCGCGCCCCACACGGAACCAAAGCCGACCCACACGCTGAACATGGAGAGCTTGGGGTAGCCCGCCGTTTCCATGAAGCCGTAGGTGAAGGTCCAGCCGATAGTGGCCACCGCCGCAATCGCCATGTTCTCGAGCAGCACGCGGCGGATGTATTCGTCCATGCGCTGGTAGGCGCGGGCCATGGCCCAGAAGGCGGCGATCATGCCGACCATCGGGCTGACCATGACGGCCGTCTTCAGGTTCCCGGCCTCCATCTGTTTGCCGAAGTGGACCGCCGCCATCAGCACGACCGTGTAGAGCACCAGCGACGCGATCAGCTCCTTCACGTACACCTTGGCTTTTTCTTTCTCTTTCATTTCGTCCCCGTTGTGGTGTAAAGTATGCTTGACATCGTAGACGCCGTTGAACCACATGTCAAGCAAACTTTACATCGTGGTTTTTCGTCTACAATGCGGCTCCTTCAGCCGACCCGCCGTATCCCCATGACCTCCCAAACTCCCCGCCACGCCGCCATCATCGGAGCCGGACCGGCCGGGCTGATGGCCGCCGAGATGCTGGCCGCAGCGGGCGCGCATGTGGACGTGTACGACGCGATGCCGTCGGCGGGCCGCAAGTTCCTGCTGGCCGGAAAAGGCGGGATGAACATCACGCACGCCGAGGATTACGCGAGCTTCATCACCCGCTATCGCGGCCGCGCGCCGCAGGTGCAGCTGTGGCTGGACGCGTTCACGCCCGCCCAGGTGCGCGAGTGGATTCACGGTCTGGGCATCGAGACTTTCGTCGGGACCTCTGGCCGCGTCTTCCCGACCGATATGAAGGCCGCGCCGCTGCTGCGCGCCTGGCTGCACCGCCTGCGCGAGGCGGGCGTGCGCTTCCACATGCGGCACAAGTGGCTTGGGTGGGAGGGCGACGCGCTGCGCATGCTGACGCCGGATGGCGAGCAGACCATCAGCGCGGATGCGGTCGTGCTGGCCCTCGGCGGCGCCAGCTGGCCGCGCCTTGGATCGGATGCGGCATGGGTGCCGTTATTGGAAGAGAAAGGCGTGAACTGCGCACCACTGGTCGCTTCCAACTGCGGCTTTGACGCCGCGTGGTCCGAGCACTTCTCCAGCAGGCACGCGGGCGAGCCGCTGACCACCGCCGCCATCGAATGGCTGGACCCGCAGGGCAAGCGCCACAAGCGCAAGGGCCAGTTCGTGGTCACGCAGAGCGGCGTGGAAGGCAGCCTGATTTACGCCATCTCCGCCGATGTGCGGGACCGCATCGCGCAGGACGGCAGCGCGACCATCTGGCTCGACTTGCTGCCGGACCTGACCGAAGAGCGCGTGTTCGAGGAGGTTTCGCACCCGCGTGGCTCACGCTCGCTCTCGACCCATCTGCACAGCCGTCTGGCACTCAAAGGCGTCAAGGCCGGGCTGCTGCGCGAATGCCTGGACAAGGCCACCTTCAACGACAAGGACAAGCTGGCCCGCGCCATCAAGCGCCTGCCGCTGGTGCTGCACGCAGCACGCCCGGTGGCAGAAGCCATCAGCAGCGCGGGTGGCGTTCGCTTCGAGTCACTGGATGGAACGATGCTGAGAGAGATACCCGGCCTGTTCGTCGCGGGCGAGATGATCGACTGGGAAGCACCGACCGGCGGTTACCTGCTGACCGCCTGCTTCGGCAGCGGAAGGGCGGCCGGCCTGCAGGCCAGCCGCTACCTCAGCGAAAAGGGTTGATCGCTCAGGGGAAGGAGACGTCGCCCGACCCGGTCTTGGTGATGGTGCGGTTCTGCGGATTGCCGTAGACGGAGACACTGCCGCTGCCACGCACCGTGGCGATCGCGGTCTGCGACGCGTGCACCGAGATCGAGCCCGAGCCGCGCAGGTCCGCCGACGCCGTCTCCGCGGTCATGTGTTCCGCGTCGATCTGGCCGGAGCTGGACAGGTCCGCATGCATCTCGCGGGTGCTGCCTGCCAGGGTGATCGAGCCCGAGCCATTGAGCTGGGCGATCAGGCGCTCGGCCTTGTCCATGTCCACATAGATCTCGCCGCTGCTGTGGTTCGCTGCGATCAGTTCCTTGTAGCGGCCCGTGAATTTCACTTCACCGGAGCCGTTCATCTCGATCTGCAGGTTCTCGCCCGAGAAGCCATCGATCTTGCTGTCGCCGCTGCCGTTGAGGACCATGTTGTCCAGTTCCGGCAGCACCAGCTCCACGCGGATCGGCTGGCGGTGGTGCAGCAGCATGCCGCTGGTGCCGATCCGGATATGTTCACCTTCGACCAGCGTGTCGACGTTGCCGAGCAGGCGGCGCTCCGCTTTCACGACCAGCGAAGGCACGGCGCCCTGGCGCACGTACAGTTCGATCGGGCCGTCCAGCTGCACCGACTTGACGTCCTTGCCGACGTTACGGGCATCGGTGACGACTTCCCGCGATTCGCGAGTGGCCGGTTCCATCGTCCCATGCGTCTTGAGCGCGCTGTAGGCGGCGCCGATCAGGAAGAACGCCAGCACCAGCAGGCCGAAACCGAGTTTGAGAAGTGCACGCATAGCCAGATCCTGTGGTTCGCTCAGCTGCCCTTGAGCAGCGAGATGTTCATTTCAACGTAGCGGCGGAAGGCCGAGAGGCTCATACGGGTGATGACGATCCCCAGCAGGAACAGCGCGATGCCGCCGACCACCATGCCCAGCCCGGACAACGCCTGGGTGGTGCGGGAGTGATTGTCCATGTCGGTGTAGATATGCACGCCGCGGCCAGCGATGCGCTCCGCGTTGCGGACCACGGCGGGCTCGCGTTCGTCCGCGTCCGCATCCACGTCCTCGTTTTCGTCGGTGATGCCACCGGGGCCGATGCGGACGCTCTCGCGGTCCTGCTGGATGTGGATGCCGCCCGGGCCCACCGTGACGCGCGCCGCATCCGGGCCGTCGGTCTCGATTTGCAGGAACTTGAGCGGGCCATCGAGCACGATCTCGTTGGTGCCCGCCAGGCCGCTGGCCGTCACTGCCACGCCGCCGATGTAGAAGGCGAACGAGCAGGCAAAGAGGGCTGCCAGCAGCGAGGCAAACACCATCGCCGGGATGATCATGAAGAGGTTGAAGATGGTCAGCGCGGTGCCGGAGACCAGCAGGCGGCCCAGGTTGAGCGGCGTGCGCTTTTCCTGGAAGGCGTGCAGGTGGGCGTTGGCGCGCAGCGTCATGGCAATCTTGCGCGGGTCGTCCAGTTCGCGGCCGACGTCTTCCTCGGTGCGCCCGGCGGCCACGCCGTCCACGTAGCGCTGTTCGTAGTAGGCCAGGGTCTTGGCCACGGTCTCCGGCGGCAGGCCGGCGAGGGCCTGGCGGAGCGCGTCGATGTATTCCTGTTTGCCCATGGTGGGTCTCTTAATCCTGTGTCTTTACGCGTGGGCCAGTGCCACCAGCGTGGTAAAGCCGTGCGCATGAGGCGCGCCGGCGCTGCCCGGCATCAGCTCGGGTTTGACGATCACCGCGGTCATCGCGGCCACGAAGGCCAGCAGGGCCAGGGTGCGAAGTCCAAGGGAGAGGTTCATGATGTGTCCGTTTTTGCAATACCTGTTTCGATGGTGACACTGTATCGATTCCGGACGATACGGACATCCGGATTGCGACAGGCTGCATGTTTGGCGGGACAGGCGACACTATGGCGAGCTGGCTGGCGGTCAGGCAGCGCTGCCGAACTGGCGCGCGGCTGAGACACCGCTGCGGACAGCGGACTCCAGTGTTGCCGGATAGTCACCGTCCGTGTAGTCGCCGGCCAGGACGAGGCCAGGGCGTCCGGTTGCGTGGCTGGGTCGCTGCAGGCCGGGCGTACAGGCGAAGGTGGCGCGCTTTTCGGTGATGACGCGGGTCCAGGCGGGGCTGGCCAGCTCGCGGCGGCCAAAGGCGGCGGACAGCTGGGCGGCCACGGTCATGGCGAGGACATCCTGGTCCAGGGCGCTCGCTTGTCCGGATGCGCTGATCACCACGGACAGCAGGCCTGCGTGTCCGGGTTCGAGGTGCCCGCGGTCGAACACGAACTGCCCCCAGTGGCCGGTTACCGGGTTGTCGACCAGGGCGTAGAACGGCAGGTCGAGGCGCAGCGCGGCGTCGTATTGCAGGTAGATCGTGGTGATCGGCTCATGCTCCAGCGACTGCAACTGGGCGATCACTGCAGACAGGGTGTCAGCGTTTTCGTCCACTTCGGGCGCCACCACGGCGCGCGCGGTCTCGGGCGGCTCCTCATGGCGGGACGCGAGATCGTGGGCGGCGGACCAGGCGCCGGCGACGGCAGCGGCGGATATCGGCTGGCCTTCTGATGGCGCGGGTAGCGCGAGCGGCTCGAGCAGGGCCGCAGCGGCGGAGGCGGGGCAGGCCAGCACCACGCCGTCAAAGTAAGCCGTCCAGTTGCCGCCGACGGCCGCGCCGCTGGCCTCCACTTGCCACTGCCCGCGGAAGCGCGCCAGCCGTGCGGCCTTGGCGCCAGTCCGCACCGACCCGCCATGCTCCTCGATGTAGCGCGCCGCCGCTTGTGGGAACAGCGTGGACATGTCGGTCCGGGGCAGAAGCATGTCGGACGCCGCACGTTTGGGCGCCCCCAGGCTATCCCGCAGCACCGCGAGGAACACCTTGGCCGACGCCCGTTCCGGCGGCGTATTCAGCGCCGCCAGGCACAAAGGCCGCCACATGAGCTGCACGAGGCGCGGCGTCTGGTCGAAGCGTTCCAGCAGTTCGGCCACGCTGCAGTCGTTGTACAGCGTCCAGCCCATCCAGCGTGCGGTGGTCGAGAAGCGCGCGAGCGCCATCTTGTCCGCCCACGCCAGTCCCTTGGCCCGCAGCAGCGCCCCCGCCAGATGCAGCGGCGCCGGTAGCCGGGGCGCCGCAAAGAGCATCCCCTGCGTGGAACTCGGATAGATCATTTGCAGCGGCAGCGTGAGGAACGCCCGCTGCCGGTCGATGCCGACCAACGCCAGTAGCCGCAGCGTCTCGGCATAAGCAGCGAGCATGATGTGCTGCCCATTGTCGACCTGCACGCCATGCACACTCACCGCCCGTGCGCGGCCACCCAGCGTGCGTGCCGATTCGAACAGCGTGACCTTGTGCCCCGCGCGCGCCAGCTCCACCGCCGCCGCGCACCCAGCCCACCCACCGCCGACAACCGCGACGGATTTAGCCGCGCACATACGTCTTCCACGCCAGCCACAGCTTGCGCAGCG
Organism: Zemynaea arenosa; assembly: GCF_004614185.1. Lineage (GTDB taxonomy): Bacteria > Pseudomonadota > Gammaproteobacteria > Burkholderiales > Burkholderiaceae_D > Telluria > Telluria arenosa. The sequence continues at coordinate 24,532 of NZ_SPVF01000013.1, forward strand.
GCGTGAGCGAGATGCGCTGGTTCAGCACATGGAAGCGGTCATGCTCGATTTCGTTGAGCAGGGTGCGGTAGATGGCCGCCATCATCAGGCCAGGACGCTGTGCGCGCCGGTCCTGCTTCGGCAGCAGGGCAAAGGCGTCGTCATAGGCGCGCTGCGCGCGGTCGGCCTGGAACTGCATCAGCTTTTCGAAGCGGTCGCTGTATTTGGCGTTGAGAATCTCGGCCGCCTTCACGTCGAACTGCTGCAGTTCGTTGACGGGCAGATAGATGCGGCCCTTACGCGCGTCCTCGCCCACGTCGCGGATGATGTTCGTGAGCTGGAACGCGAGGCCCAGCTTTTCCGCGTACTCCAGCGTGCGCGCATCGGTCGCACCGAAAATCTTGGCCGACAGGATGCCCACCGCACTGGCCACGTGCCAGCAGTACTTCTGCAGGTTCGCGTAGTCGAGGTAGCGGGTCTGGTCCAGGTCCATCTCCATGCCGTCGATGATGGCCTGCATGTGCTCCTGCGTGAGATCGTACGACGCGATATGCGGCGCCAGCGCCTGCGTCACCGGGTGCGTTGGATTCCCGGCCCAGGCCTGCGCCACCTCGTTGCGCCACCACGCCAGCTTGATGCGCGCGACACCTTGGTCGGTGGCTTCGTCGACGGTGTCGTCGACCTCGCGGCAAAAGGCATACAGCGCCGTGATCGCGCGCCGGCGCTCCGGCGGCAGGAACAGGAAGCTGTAATAGAAACTGGAGCCGCTTTGCGCGGTCTTTTGTTGGCAGTATTCGTCTGGGGACATGCAGGCGCCCGATACTTGGTGCGGTGGCAAAGGCGCTATCTTATCCGATGGCGCCCCTCACATGCGAAGTGCGCGCCCCGCCATGGCCAGCCAGTCGCGCGTGCCGAGGGCAGGGCGGTGGCGGAATACGTCGTAGTCCGCGCGTTCGATGCGCTCCAGGATGCGCAGCCCACCCTGCACGACGAGCCGCAGTTCCCAGCCGATGCGGCCGGGCAGGCGCTTGGCCAGCGGTGCCGCGGTCAGCATCATCTCCCGCGCACGCTGGAGTTCGAAGCGCATCAGCGCGCGCCATGCGTCATCCACTTCGCCGCGCGCGATCTGCGCTTCCGTCACGCCGAAGCGCGCCAGGTCGTCCTGCGGAATGTAGACGCGGCCCTTGTCCCAATCGATCGCCACGTCCTGCCAGAAGTTGATCAGCTGGAGCGCCGAACAGATGGCGTCCGAGTCGTGCAGGTTGCGCAGATCCGCCGCGCCGTACAGTAGGAGCATCAAATGGCCGACCGGGTTGGCGGAGTGGGCGCAGTAATCGAGCAGGGTGGCAAAGTCCGTGTAACGGGTAGTCACCACATCCTGCCGGAAGGCGGACAGCAGATCATGAAAAGGCTGCAACGGCAGCGCATACTGAGTCAATACGCCCGCCAGGCGGTCAAAGATGGGATGCCCGGTCGGCTCATGCCGTCCGGTCTGGTCGAGCAGAACGCCGTAGCGCTCCAGCTCGGCGAGCCGTTCCGGGGGGCTGGCGTCGCCTTCGTCGGCGATATCGTCGGCAGATCGGGCGAATGCATAAATCGCTTCGACGGCCGGCACCAGCCGCCGGGGCAGCAGGAAGGACGCAACCGGGAAATTTTCGTAATGCTCAACTGGCATGAAAAATAAATGACGCTGAAGTCATTTGCAAACGGGGTTTCCGTGTTTATAATTACTAACCGGAAAGTCAGATACCCAAAGTATTCCAAAAGCGCGTAGCATTTGTTGTCGCAAAGCTACGATTTAGCCCGTCATAGTAAAGGAAACCGACGTGTTCGCCCCGAAAAACCTGCGTTTAACGAGCTTGGCCCTGGCCGCCGCCCTTGCGCTGGCCGGCTGTCATAACGAAGCGCCCAAGGCCGAGGATGTACGGCCGGTGCGCGCGCTGAAGATCGCCGCCGACAATGTGGACGTCAACGCGGAATTCGCGGGCGAGGTGCGTCCGCGCGTGGAATCGCGCCTCGGCTTCCAGGTGGGCGGCAAGATCACCTCGCGCAAGGTCGATGTCGGCACCGTGGTCAGGAAGGGCCAAGTGCTGATGCAGCTGGATCCGCAGGATCTCAAGCTCGGCGAGGCACAGTCGCTGGCCGCGCTGCGGGCTGCGGAGACGAACCGCGACCTGGCCAAGGCGGAGCTCAAGCGCTACATGGAGCTGCACGAAAAGGCCTTCATCAGCCGCGCGGTGCTGGATGCGAAGGTCTCGGCCTTCAAGTCCGCGCAGGCGCAGGTGGACCAGGCCCAGGCCGCGCTGCGCGGCTCGGCCAACCAGGCCCGCTACGCCACGCTCGCGTCGGACATCAACGGCGTCGTCACCTCCGTGAATGCGGAAGTCGGCCAGGTGGTCGCCGCCGGTACGCCGGTGGTGCAGGTGGCCGCCGCGGGCGAGAAGGAAATCGTCATCGGCATCCCCGAGGACAAGGTGGACCAGCTGCGCAAGCTCGAGGACGTGACTGTGCGCCTGTGGGCCAACCCGAACGAGGCGCTGCACGGGAAGATCCGCGAGATTTCTCCGATCGCCGATCCGCAAACGCGGACCTACACCGTGAAGGTCTCGGTGCCCGATGCCCCGGCGGATGTGAAGCTGGGCATGACCGCCAACGTGCAGTTCACCTCGCGCACCGAGACGCCGCAGATCCGCGTGCCCCTCACCGCGCTGTTCCAGGACCATAACCGCAGCGCGGTCTGGGTGGTGGACAAGGGCGTGGTGGCGCTGGTACCGGTACAGGTGGGCGGCACGGTCGGCAACGAGATCCTGCTGACCTCCGGCGTCAAGCCCGGCCAGACCGTGGTGACCGCGGGCGTCAACCAGCTCAAGCCGGGCCAGAAGGTCAAGATCCTCGGCGTGGACGTGCCGGCACCGACGGCGGCACCGGCCTCCGTGACCGCAGCCGCAGGCGAGGGCGCTCGATGAAGGGCTTCAATCTCTCGCGCTGGGCGCTCGACCACATCCCGCTCACGCGCTACCTGATCGCCGCGCTGCTGATCGGCGGGATCCTTAGCTACCAGAACCTCGGGCAGGACGAAGACCCGCCCTTCACCTTCCGTGCGATGGTGGTGCAGGCCTACTGGCCGGGCGCCACCGCCGTCCAAATGGCCGAGCAGGTCACGGACAAGCTGGAACGCAAACTCCAGGAGACGCCGTACATCGACAAGATCCGCAGCTACTCCAAGCCGGGCGAGACCCTCATCACGCTGGAGCTGCGCGAGTCCACGCCGCCCAAGGAAACCGCGGCCTCCTGGTACCAGGTGCGCAAGAAGATCGGCGATATCGCGGGCACCCTGCCGCAGGGCGTGGTAGGCCCGTTCTTCAACGACGAATTCGGGGATACCTACGGGTCCATTTTCGCCCTGTCCGGCGACGGCTTTACGTATGCCGAGATGAAGGACTACGCGGACTTCGTGCGCCAGCAGTTCCTGCAGGTGCCGCTGGTGGCGAAGGTCGAACAGTTCGGCGTGCAGGACGAGAAGATCTTCATCGAGTTCTCGCACAAGAAGTTCGCGCAGCTGGGCGTACCCTTCGAGCAGATCGTCAACCAGATCTCCACGCAGAACAACATCGAGTCGTCCGGCGTGATCGTCACCAGCTCGGACAATATGCAGGTCCGTGTGACCGGTGCGCTGAAGACCGTGAAGGACCTGGAAGACCTGGAGCTGCGCGCGGGCTCCACCACCTTCCGCCTCGGCGACTTCGCCACCATCCGCCGCGCCTACCAGGATCCGCCCAGCGACAAGATGCGCTTCAACGGCAAGGACGTGATCGGCCTCGGTGTCTCGATGGAGAAGGGCGGGAACATCATCGTCATGGGCAAGAACCTGGAAGCCAAGGTCGCCGAGATCAAGGCCAAGCTGCCCGTGGGCCTGGAGCTGAACCGCGTGTCCAACCAGCCCAAGGTGGTGCGCGAGTCGGTCGGTGAGTTCATGCACACGCTGATGGAAGCGGTGATCATCGTGCTGGCCGTGAGCTTCATCGCGCTGGGCTTCCACACCAAGCCCAAGCTGCGCATCGACGTGCGCCCGGGCCTGGTGGTGGCGCTGACCATCCCGCTGGTGCTGGCGATCACCTTCCTGTTCATGCGGATCTTCGACATCGACCTGCACAAGATCTCGCTCGGTGCGCTGATCATCGCGCTTGGCCTGCTGGTGGACGACGCCATCATCGCAGTCGAAATGATGGTGCGAAAAATGGAGGAAGGCATGTCGCGCTTCGAGGCGGCGACTTTCGCCTACACCTCGACCGCCATGCCGATGCTGACCGGGACCCTGATCACAGCCGCGGGCTTCCTGCCGATCGGGCTGGCCAAGTCGGCGGCGGGCGAATACACCTTCTCGATGTTCTCGGTGAACGCGATCGCGCTGCTGGTGTCGTGGGTGGTGGCGGTGGTGTTCACGCCCTACATCGGCTTCCTGCTGCTGCGCGTGAAGCCGCACGCGGACGGCGAAGACCATCACGAAGTCTTCAATACACCCGGCTACGAAAAATTCCGTTCCATCGTCAACTGGTGCGTGGACTGGCGCAAGACCACCATCGCGATTTCGCTCGGCGTGTTCGCGCTCGGGATCTTCGGCTTCCGCTTCATCGAGAGCCAGTTCTTCCCCGATTCATCGCGCCTGGAGCTGATGGTGGAGATGTGGCTGCCGGAAGGGTCGTCCTTCCAGGCCACTGAGGCGCAGGCCAAGAAGTTCGAAGCCTTCATTGCCAAGCAGCCGGGCGTGGACAACTACACGTCCTACGTGGGCACCGGTTCGCCGCGCTTCTATCTGCCGCTGGACCAGATCTTCCCGCAGACGAACGTCACGCAGGTCGTAGTGCTGCCCAAGGACCTGGCGACGCGTGAAGTCCTGAAGAAGAAGATCGAGACCGCTTTCAAGACCGACTTCCCCGAGGTGCGTGGCCGCGTAAAGCTGCTGCCCAACGGCCCGCCAGTGCCGTACCCGGTGCAGTTCCGCGTCCGCGGGCCGGAGATCGCCCAGGTGCGCCAGCTGGCGGACAAGGTCAAGGACATCATGCGTGCCAACCCGAACGCGGTGGGTGTGAACGATGACTGGAACGAGTCGGTCAAGGTGCTGCGACTGGACCTGGACCAGGACAAGCTGCGCGCCATGGGCGTGACCTCGCAGACGGTGATGCGGGCTGCGAACACGGTTCTCACCGGTACGCCGGTCGGCCAGTTCAGGGAGAACAACAAGCTGATCGACATCGTGGTACGCCAGCCGCTGGACGAGCGCGCGACCATTTCTGCGCTGAGCGACACCAATGTGCCGACAGCATCCGGCAAGGCGGTCACCATCTCGCAGGTGGCGCGCGTGCAGTTCGTGTGGGAGCCGGGCGTGGTGTGGCGCATGGGCCGCGAATGGTCGATCACCGTGCAGTCGGACGTGGTCGAAGGCATCCAGGGCCCGACCGTGTCGGACCAGATCGGCGAAAAGCTCGCCAGTCTGCGTGCCTCGCTGCCGCCGGGCTACCGGATCGAACTCGCAGGTGCCGCGGCGGACAGCGCGGCGGCCTCGGACTCGATCAGCGCCAACGTGCCGCTGGTGATCTTCCTGGTTTTCACGCTGCTGATGCTCCAGCTGCACAGTTTCCAGCGCGCGGTGATGGTGTTCCTGACCGGGCCCCTGGGGGTGGCGGGGGCCGCGATGGCGCTGCTGATCCTGCACCGGCCGTTCGGCTTCGTGGCCAACCTGGGCGTGATCGCGCTATTCGGCATGATCATCCGGAATTCGGTGATCCTGGTGGACCAGATCGAGCAGGACATCAAGGCCGGGGCCGAGCCGTGGAACGCGATTGTGGAGGCCGCGGTGCGCCGCGTGCGGCCGATCGTGCTGACCGCGGCGGCTGCCGCGCTGGCGATGATTCCCTTGTCGCGCTCCGTGTTCTGGGGCCCGATGGCGGTCGCCATCATGGGTGGCCTGATTGTAGCGACCGCGCTGACGCTGCTGTTCCTGCCCGCGCTGTACGCGGCCTGGTTCCGGGTGAAGAAGCCCGCTGGACTGCGGGCTTGAATTGAGAGCGGCAGCCGGCGCGCGGGCGCGGCGGCTGCCACAGATCCTGCTTAGCGGGTCACCGCCAGCAATTGGCGGTGGCCGCCCTTGAAGGTGTAGAGGGTCAGCGTACCGTCCTTGATGTCGCCTTTCGGATCAAAGGCGATGGTGCCGGTGATGCCCTTGTAGGAGATCTTCGCCAGCTCCGGCAGATACTTGGCCGGAGCGGTCGACCCGGCCTTCTGCATCGCCGTCACCATGGTCATCACCGCGTCGAAGGCGTAGGGCGAATAGATCTGCATTTCGTGCCCATAGCGCTTCTGGTAGGCCGCCTTGAACTTGTCCAGGCCCGCCTTGCCCGAGGCTTCCACCCCGCCGGCTTCCGCACACACCACCTGGCCATCGGCCATCGCACCCTGCGCCAGCTTGCTCAGTTCATCCGAGCAGATGCCGTCGCCGCCCACGAACTTCGCGTTCACGCCCAGCTGCTTCATCTGGCGCAGCATCGGCCCGGCCACGCCGGCCATCCCGCCAAAGAACACCACGTCCGGCTTCTGTGCGCGGATGCGGGTGAGGATGGCCGCGAAGTCGGTCGCCTTGTCGTTGGTGAACTCCTTGGCCACCACCGTGCCGCCGGCCTGCTGGACACCTTTCACGTATTCCGCCGCGATGCCTTGGCCGTAGGCGGTGCGGTCGTCGATCACCGCGACCTTCTTGCCCGCCATCGATTGCACCGTGTACTTGCCCAGCGTCCGGCCAATCTGCTCGTCGTTGGTCACGATGCGGAAGGCCGTCCTGAAGCCCTGCGCCGTGTACTTGGCGCTGGTGGCGGAGGGCGAAATCTGCGGGATGCCCGCATCGTGGTAGATCTTGGAGGCCGGGATGCTGGTGCCCGACATCTGGTGCCCGACCACGCCGCTGACCTTCGCATCGACGAACTTCTGCGCCACCGCGGTGGCCTGCTTCGGATCGCCCGCATCGTCTTCCGCCAGCAGCTGGAAGGTCACCTTCTTGCCGCCGATGGTCACGCCCTTGGCGTTCAGTGCCTCGATCGCCATGCGGGCGCCGTTTTCGTTGTCCTTGCCGTAGAAAGCACTTGCGCCCGAGGTCGCGCCCGCGTGGGCGATCTTCACGACGTCCTGGGCCTGCGCCACCTGCGCCGCGCCTGCTGCTCCGGCCGCTGCCACGGCCGCCACTACCAGCTTCTTCATTCCTGCTCCTGCTCGAAAGCTCATGTCAAACCGTCGATTCTATGCCAGTTCACATTTCCCCGCTCGCGCCTGGCGCGCCCAGAGGGCAGGGGAGTTTCAAAAAAGTCCAAACCCAACAAGTTTTCCGCTAAAATATTGCGTTTTCCCGCGAGGATGGCGAAATTGGTAGACGCACCAGGTTTAGGTCCTGACGCCAGCAATGGTGTGGGGGTTCGAGTCCCCCTCCTCGCACCAATACGATAACTTTTTGGACGAACTTAACAATGGCAACTGCTGTCGAATCCCTGGGTAAACTCGAACGTCGCATGACGATCTCTTTTCCGGTCGCGGACGTCCGTACGGAAGTTGAAAAGCGCCTGAAAGCTCAGGCCAAGACCGCCCGTGCCCCTGGCTTCCGCCCGGGCAAGGTGCCAATGAAGATGGTCGCCGCCCAGTACGGCTACCAGATCGAGAACGACGTCCTGAACGACCGCGTCGGCCGCGCCTTCAACGAAGCAGCGAACGAAAACCAGCTGCGCGTGGCCGGCTTCCCGAAGATCGAGCCGAAGCAGGACGCCCCGGAAGGCCAGCTGGCCTTTGACGCGACCTTCGAGGTGTACCCGGACGTCAAGGTCGGCGACCTGGACGGCGTGGAGATCGAGACCGTCAAGACCGACGTGACCGACGCCGAGATCGACAAGACCATCGACATCCTGCGCAAGCAGCGCGTCCATTTCCACACCAAGGGCGAGGCTGGTGAGCACGGCGACGGCGGCGAAGCGGTTGCCGCCAATGGCGACCGCGTGACCGTGGACTTCGTCGGCACCATCGACGGCGTCGAGTTCGCCGGCGGCAAGGCCGAGAACTACCCGTTCGTGCTCGGCGAAGGCCGCATGCTGCCGGAATTCGAAGCCGCCACCGTCGGCCTGAAAGTGGGTGAGTCCAAGACCTTCCCGCTGCCATTCCCCGAGGACTACCACGGCAAGGACGTGGCCGGTAAAACCGCCGAGTTCACCATCACCCTGAAGAAGCTGGAGTGGGCTCACCTGCCGGAAGTCGACGCCGAGTTCGCCAAGTCGCTGGGCATGGAAGACGGCGACATCGCCAAGATGCGCGCTGACATCAAGGTCAACCTGGAGCGCGAAGTGCGCGGCCGCATCAAGGCCCGCAACAAGGACGCCGTGATGGACGCCCTGGTCAAGGCCACCGAAATGGACGTGCCGCAGGCCCTGATCGCCCAGGATTCCGAGCGCCTGGCCGAAATGACCCGCCAGGACATGATGCAGCGTGGCATGGACGTCAAGAACGCCCCGTTCCCGGCCGAGCTGTTCGCCCAGAAGGCTGAGCGCCGCGTGCGCCTGGGCCTGATCCTGTCCGAACTGGTCAACGAGCACAAGCTGCAGGCGACCTCCGAGCAGGTGAAAGCCCAGATCGAGGACTTCGCGCAATCGTACGAAGACCCGAAAGAGGTGCTGAAGTATTATTACGCTGACCGTCGTCGCCTGGCCGAAGTCGAAGCCCTTGTTTTGGAAGAAAACGTCGTTAACTATGTGCTCGGCAAGGCCAAGGTGACCACGAAAGAGGTCCCGTTCGACGAACTGATGGGCCAGACCGCGCAGTAAAGTACACTGGGCGTCTGACCTCAACAAGGAAAGAGACAAGCGCATGAACCATAACCCCGCATTGGACACCCAGGCCCTCGGCCTGGTGCCGATGGTGATCGAGCAGAGCGGCCGCGGCGAGCGCGCGTATGACATCTACTCGCGCCTGCTGAAGGAGCGCGTGATCTTCTGCGTCGGCCCGGTCAACGACCAGATGGCCAACCTGATCGTCGCCCAGCTGCTGTTCCTGGAGAGCGAGAATCCTGACAAGGACATCTCCCTCTACATCAACTCGCCGGGCGGTTCGGTCTCGGCCGGCCTGGCGATTTTCGACACGATGAACTTCATCAAGCCGGACGTGTCCACCCTGTGTACCGGCCTGGCCGCGTCCATGGGCGCGTTCCTGCTGGCCGCGGGCGCCAAGGGCAAGCGGTTCTCGCTGCCGGAGTCGCGCATCATGATTCACCAGCCGTCGGGCGGCTCGCAGGGCCAGGCTTCGGACATCGAAATCCAGGCCAAGGAAATCCTGTATCTGCGCGAGCGTCTGAACCGGATCCTGGCGGAACGTACGGGCCAGTCGATGGAGCAAATTCACAAGGATACCGACCGCGACCGCTTCATGTCCGCGGACGAATCCGTGGAATATGGCCTGATCGACAAGGTCCTGAAAAACCGCGCTTGATGCCGGATCAAACAGTCCGTTAAAAGCGACGCCCGGACGCGACAACGTTCGGGCGTTTCGTTTTTATTTCGGGTAGGATGGGAATCATCCGGGCGCCGTTGCGTCTCCGTAAGGCAGTACCATTCTTGCAACCAAACGAAGTCATCGTTCTATGCCTGACAAAAAATCCTCCAGCGGCGAAAAGCTCCTGTACTGCTCGTTCTGCGGTAAAAGCCAGCACGAGGTGAAGAAACTCATCGCCGGACCCTCGGTTTTTATCTGCGACGAGTGTATCGACCTGTGCAATGACATCATCCGCGACGAAACCTCGAACGTGGAGTCGGTCACGGGCGCCAAATCGGACCTGCCGACCCCGCACGAGATCTGCAACCTGCTGGACCAGTATGTGATCGGCCAGCAGACGGCCAAGCGCATCCTGTCGGTGGCGGTGTACAACCACTACAAGCGCCTGAAGCACCTGGGCAAGAAGGACGACGTCGAACTGGCCAAGTCCAATATCCTGCTGGTCGGCCCGACGGGCTCCGGCAAGACCCTGCTGGCGCAAACCCTGGCGCGCATGCTGAACGTGCCGTTCGTGATCGCCGACGCGACCACGCTGACGGAAGCCGGCTATGTGGGCGAGGACGTCGAGAACATCATCCAGAAGCTGCTCCAGAGCTGCAACTACGAAGTCGAAAAGGCCCAGCGCGGCATCGTCTACATCGACGAGATCGACAAGATTTCGCGTAAATCGGACAATCCGTCGATCACGCGCGACGTGTCCGGCGAAGGCGTGCAGCAGGCCCTGCTCAAGCTGATCGAGGGCACCATGGCCTCGGTGCCGCCGCAGGGCGGGCGCAAGCATCCGAACCAGGACTTCGTCCAGATCGACACGACCAACATCATGTTCATCTGCGGCGGCGCCTTCGACGGCCTGGCCAAGATCATCCAGAACCGCTCCGAAAAGTCCGGCATCGGCTTCTCGGCCTCGGTCAAGAGCCCGACCGAGCGCAGCAACAGCGAGATCCTGCACGACGCCGAGCCGGAAGACCTGATCAAGTTCGGCCTGATTCCCGAGCTGGTCGGCCGCCTGCCGGTGGTCGCCACGCTGTCCGAGCTGACCGAAGAGGCGCTGATCCAGATCCTGGTCGAGCCGAAGAACGCGCTGATCAAGCAATATGCCAAGTTGTTCGATATGGAAGGCACCGAGCTGGAAATCCGCCCGGCCGCTTTGCATGCGATTGCGAAAAAGGCACTGGCGCGCAAAACCGGCGCCCGCGGCCTGCGTTCTATTCTCGAGCACGCTTTGCTGGACGTGATGTTTGAATTGCCCAACCAGCAGAACGTGCAAAAAGTCGTGGTGGATGAAAATACGATCACGAATGGCGCCAAACCTTTGCTCATTTACAGCGATTCACCCAAAGCATCGGGCGAAAACTGAAAATAATGCCGCGCGCACACAACGAAACCTCTTGTGCGCGCGTTTCTTGACGGTACAATCTAAACCAATAGAAGAAGAATTCAACGGCTTCAATCGCAAAGCCACACGCGGTTTCTACCGTGGGTGGCTTTTTTCATTAGGCCGACAGAAGTTTTCTTTTAGATCACCTTTGGTTCGTCGATGTTGATCAATTACTCGTGGAAATTTTTTACATTCCCCGGTCTTGAGTTCTGACTGTCAGCGCCAACATCTGAATCACGCTTTCTATAAGGTACGCCATGACAACTTCCAAATTAACCGAGCAAACGACTTTGCCTCTGTTGCCTCTGCGGGATGTAGTTGTGTTCCCGCACATGGTGATCCCGCTGTTCGTTGGCCGACCCAAGTCCATCAAAGCCCTGGAAGCCGCCATGGAGCAAGGCAAGAGCATCATGCTTGCCGCGCAAAAGGCCGCCGCCAAGGACGAACCGTCCGCCTCCGATATCTACGAGATCGGCTGCGTGGCCAATATCCTGCAAATGCTGAAGCTGCCGGACGGGACCGTGAAGGTGCTCGTGGAAGGCGCCCAGCGTGCCCGCATCAACCACATCAGCGACACCGCCTCGCACTTCGTCGCTGATCTGACCCCCGTGCAGTCGGAACTGGGCGACGAGTCCGAAGTCGAGGCTATGCGCCGCGCGATCGTCCAGCAGTTCGACCAGTACGTCAAACTGAACAAGAAGATCCCGCCCGAGATCCTGGCCTCGCTGGCCGGCATCGACGACGCCGGCCGCCTGGCCGACACGGTCGCCGCGCACCTGCCGCTCAAGCTCGAGCAGAAGCAGGTGATCCTGGAGATCTTCAACGTGTCCAAGCGCCTGGAGCACCTGCTCGGCCAGCTGGAAGGCGAACTGGACATCCTGCAGGTGGAGAAGCGCATCCGTGGCCGCGTCAAGCGCCAGATGGAGAAGTCGCAGCGCGAGTACTACCTGAACGAACAGGTCAAGGCCATCCAGAAGGAACTGGGCGAGGGCGAAGAGGGCGCCGATATCGACGAACTCGAGAAGAAGATCGCCGCCGCCCGCATGCCCAAGGAAGCGCTGGAAAAGGCCCAGGCCGAGATCAAGAAGCTCAAGCTGATGTCGCCGATGTCGGCCGAAGCCACCGTGGTGCGCAACTACATCGACACCCTGGTCGGCCTGCCGTGGAAGAAGAAGTCCAAGGTCAACAACGACCTGGTCAACGCCGAGAAAGTCCTGGACGCCGACCACTACGGCCTGGAAAAGATCAAGGAACGCATCCTCGAGTATCTCGCGGTGCAGCAGCGCGTCGACAAGCTGAAGGCGCCGATCCTGTGCTTCGTCGGTCCTCCGGGCGTGGGCAAGACCTCGCTGGGCCAGTCGATCGCCCGCGCCACCAACCGCAAGTTCGTGCGCATGGCGCTCGGCGGCGTGCGCGACGAAGCCGAGATCCGCGGCCACCGCCGTACCTACATCGGCTCGATGCCGGGCAAGGTGCTGCAGTCGCTGGCCAAGGTGGGCGTGCGCAATCCGCTGTTCCTGCTGGACGAAATCGACAAGATGGGTGCGGACTTCCGCGGCGATCCGTCGTCGGCCCTGCTGGAGGTGCTGGATCCCGAGCAGAACCACACCTTCTCGGACCACTACATCGAAGTGGACTTCGACCTGTCGGACGTGATGTTCGTGGCGACCTCGAACTCCTTCAACATCCCGCCGGCGCTGCTGGACCGGATGGAAGTGATCCGCCTGTCGGGCTACACGGAAGACGAGAAGACCAGCATCGCGCAGCGCTACCTGCTGCCGAAGCAGATGAAGGCGAATGGCCTGAAGGACGACGAAATCGCCGTCTCCGAAGCCGCGATCCGCGACATCATCCGCTACTACACCCGCGAAGCCGGCGTGCGTTCGCTGGAACGCGAAGTGTCGAAGATCTGCCGCAAGGTCGTGAAGATGCTGCTGCTGAAGGCCAGCGACAAGAAGGTCAACGTGACGCCGAAAAACCTGGACAAGTTCCTGGGCGTGCGCCGCTACGACTTTGGCGTGGCCGAGAAGGAGAACCAGGTCGGCCAGGTGTCCGGTCTCGCATGGACCGAGGTGGGCGGCGATCTGCTGACCATCGAAGCGGTGACCATGCCGGGCAAGGGCCAGGTGGTCCGCACCGGTATGCTGGGCGAGGTGATGAAGGAGTCGATCGAAGCCGCCCGTTCGGTGGTGCGCTCGCGGGCCAACCGCCTGGGCATCAAGAACGAGGTGTTCGAGAAGCAGGACATCCACGTGCACATGCCGGAAGGCGCCACGCCGAAGGACGGTCCGTCCGCCGGTATCGCGCTGACCACGGCCATGGTCTCGGTCTTCACGGGCATTCCGGTCCGTGCGGATGTGGCCATGACCGGCGAGATCACGCTGCGCGGTGAAGTCCTGCCGATCGGTGGCCTCAAGGAGAAGCTGCTGGCGGCCCAGCGGGGCGGCATCAAGACGGTCCTGATCCCCGAGCAGAACGTGAAGGACCTCGCCGAGGTGCCGGACAACGTCAAGAACAAGCTCGAGATCGTGCCGGTGCGCTGGATCGACAAGGTGCTGGAGATCGCGCTGGAACGCCAGCCGACCGCCATCGTGGAAGCTGCTCCGGCGGCCCAGCCGGTGGCCCCGGTGCCGGCGGCCACGCCGGCGGTCGACGGGACGTCGGACGTCATCAAGCACTAAGCCTGATACTGCGGCAGCCCTGCGCTGCCTGCGATGAGACGGACGCCTGCGGGCGTCCGTTTTTTTTCGCGCGCAGCGGGCGGCGCGATTCGCCTATACTTGGCCGTCGCCGTCATTACGTCATCTGCCCATGTTTTTTTTGCTGTCCGCGCAAGCCGAACCGCCTACGCCGCCTGCCATGTCCGCACCCGCGGCCACCTACGATCAGCAGTACCAGCGTGCGCGCGAACTGGCGCGGGCTGGAGATATCCCCGGCGCCATTGACATCTATTCGCAGCTGCTGGCGGCCAGCCCGCGCAATGCGGACGCGCGGCTCGGCCGCGGCCTGGCCTATGCGCGGCTGGAAGCCTGGGCGCTGGCGGAGGCGGACCTCCTGGGTGCGACCGAAGCGGCCCCCAACTATGCGGATGCCTGGTCCGCGCTGGCCGACATGTACCGCTGGAGTGGCCGCCCGACGATGGCCATTGCCGCGTACGACCGCCTGGCCGAGCTGCGCCCGAATGGCCCCGACGTCTACCTGACCCGCGCCCGCGCGCAAATGCAGGTGGGCCTCCCGGCGCGTGCCCGCGCGGACCTCGACAAGGCCCGCACCCTCGGCGCCGACAAGGCACGCCTCGACGCCATCGAATCCGAACTCGCCGCGACGCAGAGCACCACCACCGGCTCGCCCGCAGCGGGCGGGCAGGGCGCGGCTACGACGACGGCTGTTGGGAGCGGGCAGGGATCGGCGCCCGGCGTACCCGCGGCTGGCGGGCTCACAGCCAGCAATGCCGCGACATCTTCCACTGCCGCCCCATCCGCCGCGCCGGTGCGCGCTGACGTGCAGCCGGTGCCGGTGGCGCCGAGCCCCGCACCGGGCTCGCTGAGCGCCATCCGCAGTGGCGCGCAGGAAGCGCTGGCGAGCGATGGCTACCGCTGGGCTGCTACCCTGGGCGCCTCCGTCACCGACACCGACCGCTTCGACGAAAAGTGGAACGACCAGACCGCGAGCGTCCGCCACTATTGGGATGGCGGTTCGCTGGCCTTCGAAGCGCTACGCGCCCACCGCTTCGGGCGCGCCGACCACGCGTGGGCGCTGGACGCCTACACCCAGCTCTGGCCGCGGTCCTACGCCAACATCCGCTACCAGCGCGGACCCACCGCGGACCTGTTCCCGCACACGTCCTGGCGCGCCGAGGTCTGGCAAGGCTTCGGCAATGGATGGGAGGCATCCCTGAGCGAGGACCAGCTCAACTTCGCGTCCACCGTCAAGATTCATGGCGTGAGCATCGCCCGCTACATCGGCAATTTCTACCTGCTGCTGCGGCATACCCAGATCCACACCGCCACGAGTACCGGCTCCGGCAACCGGCTGCTGGCGCGTTATTACGACCAGGGCGATGCCGACAACTACTTTGAACTGGCCGTGAACAGCGGCCGCAGTGACGACGCGCTCTCGCTGGTCGGTGGCCAGACACACTCCGGCGGTGCCAGCGCCGCCATCGTCCGCTACCTCACCCGGGACTGGGGCGTGAAGGCTGGCCTCTCCTACAGCCGCGCCACGGGCGAAGGCCACGAACGCAGCCTCTCCGCCGCCCTCACGCGCCGCTGGTAAGGCCCACCGT
>NZ_SPVF01000117.1 GCF_004614185.1 Zemynaea arenosa
TTGGCACTTCGATGCCGTAAATCTAGGGTGGGGGCGTCCATCCCATTGGTTGAGGCAGCGCAAAGGTGGGGCGGGGTGTTGCCGGAGGGTCAGCCGGGGGCGTTCAGGAGCTGGCGCAGGTTGCACTCGGACTGCCAGGTGCGGCGTTCGGCGGTGCTTTGGGCCTGGCGTTGCAGCTCGGCGTCGGGCAGCTCGGCGATGGACTGGATCATGCGGTCGGCGACGGCGGGGTCGGGGAGCATGGTGCCGAAGAAGGCGACCGTGTCGTGGCGCTGGATCAGCAGGGTGGGGAAGTTGTCGACATCGAGGTCTCCCACGATGTCGGCATGGTCTTCGATGTCGACCCACAGGAACACCATGTCCGGATGTTTTGACGCCAGCGTTTCGAACGACGTGCGGTACGAGCCGCATGTGCCGCACCAGGCCGCGCACAGGCAGGCCACGACCAGGCGGTCGCTGTGGATGGCGGCGGACACCGTGGCGCGGTTGTCCTGTTCAAGCGTCAGGCTGTACATGAGCGTATTCTACCGCGCCCGTCCGGCGCTTACGCACTTGCACCCTCGCGGGTGCAGGGGCGGGCAGGGTAAAATACCGGCCATGTCCCTCATCCTTGCCATCGAAACTTCGTCCGAGCTGGCCTCGTGCGCGCTGCTGTCCGGCGACAGCGTGAGCGCGCGCGAATCGTCGGGCGTGCGCACCCATTCCGCGTCGGTCCTGCCTATGGCGCAGGAGCTGCTGGCGGAGGCTGGAGTCACGCTGGCGCAGGTCGATGCGATCGCCTTTGGCTCTGGGCCCGGGTCGTTCACCGGCGTGCGCACGGCCTGCGGTGTGGCGCAGGGGCTTGCGTTTGGCGCGGGATTGCCGGTGGTGCCGGTGGTGACCTTGCCGGCGATGGCGCTGGCGTGCCAGCAGCGGACCGGTGCCACCGATGTCCTCGTGGTGCTGGATGCGCGCATGGGAGAGGTGTATTGGGCCCAGTACCGGATCGTGGATGGGCGGTGGACCACGGTGATGGAGCCGGCGCTGTCGGCGCCCGGCGCGGTGGCGCCTGTCGAAGTGGCGGGGCTGGCCGCATGCGGCAACGGCTTCGCTGCGTACCCCGATGCATTGTCGGACCGGCCGTTCGCTGTGGACGCGCATGCGGACATCCTGCCGCACGCGCGGCAGATCGCGCAGCTGGCGGCCATTGAATTCGCGGCGGGGCGCACGGTGACGGCCGCCCAGGCGCAGCCGCTCTACCTGCGCAACAAGGTCGCCTACACGTCGGCCGAACGCCAGGCCATCAACGCGCGGGACGCGGCATGAGCGTCGCGCCCGATCAGCTGTCCTTCGCTACGGCGTCCATGACGCTGGCGGACCTGGACGAGGTGCTGGCGCTGGAGGAATCGGTCTATCCCTATCCCTGGAGCCGCGCGAACTTCGCCGATTCCGTCGATGCGGGGTATGACACCACGGTGCTGCGCGACGATGAGGGTCAATTGGTTGGCTACTTCCTCGTCATGTGCGCGGTGGACGAAGCGCATCTGCTGAACGTGGCCGTGGCCGCGGGGCGGCAGGGGCAGGGGATCGGGCGGCATCTGCTGGACCGGGTGTGCGCCTGCGCGCGGGCGCATGGGATGGAGTCGGTGCTGCTGGAAGTGCGTCCGTCCAACGAGCGCGCGCTCAAGGTCTACAACGAGTACGGCTTCGTGCAGATCGGCCGCCGCAAGGCCTACTACCCGGCGGCGGGCGGGCGCGAAGATGCGATCGTGATGAGGTACACGCTGTGACCGACTCTCGCACCACAGCCTTCCTGCGCGAGATGGGCATCGGACCGCTGTGGCTCGTCCGCGGCCAGCCTGACGCGGCGGCCCCGGATACCGCCGCTGACGCGCCTCTGACTGCTGCGCCCAGCGCTGCGACTGCAATCAACGAGGTGTCTTCGCCTGCGCCCGGGCAGCATGCATCGGCGCCCGCGCCGTCTGCGCCCGCCTGGCCAGCTTCCGCATCCGCGCAGCCTCCATCCGCGCCCTTGCAGCCCCCTCCCAGCGAGACTGCGCCCGGTGCCGCGCCCGCGCCGGGGCAGCCCGCTGCAGCGTCCACACTCGCCACGCCGCCCGCGCCGCGCGCGTCGTCCGTTCCCTCCGAATCCGCCTGGGATGACGACGCTCACGAGGACACGCCAGCGCGTCCTCCCGCGCACAAACGCACGCCCGACCCGGCGGACCGGCCATCGGCCCACGTCCCGCTGAACTACGCCGTGCAAGGCGCCCCGGTCACCCACGACCCAGCCGCCGACAATGCCCAGCCTGAGGCCACTCCCGAAGAGATTGCGCAGATGGACTGGCCTCAGCTGCACGCCGCCATCGCCAACTGCCGCCGCTGCGGCGCGTACCGCCAGGGCGCGCAACCGGTGCTTGGCAGCGGCCCCGCGCAAGCCCGCTGGCTGGTGAGCGCCGGCGCCACCACCGCCGCTGACGAAAAGGACAATACCCCCGTCGCCGGAGACGCCGGCAAGCTGCTGGCCAACATGCTGGCCGCCGCCGGCCTCTCGCAAGCGGACGAGGTGTACGTCACGAACCTGATCAAGTGCCGCCCCACGACGGGCACTGGTGCTGACCGCGCCCCCACGGCGGAAGAAGCGCAGGCCTGCCGCCCGTTCATCGAGCGCGAAATCGCCCTGACCGGCGCGCGCACGGTCGTCACCCTCGGCCAGATCGCCGCGAACGCCTTGCTTGCGCGTCCGCTGCAGGAACCATTGGCCAGCGCCCGCGGCACAGTCCACACCATCGCCGCAGGACCAAACAGCGTGCCGCTGATCCCCACCCTGCATCCCGGCGAACTGCTGCGCCGCGGCCAGGACAAAGCCCTCGCCTGGGCCGATCTGTGCCTCGCCAAGGCCGCCGATGCGGGACGAAGCTGACAGCTACCAGGCGTCCTTCACACGCCGTTTCAGCGGCCTGACAAACCCGCACGTACGCGCCCTCGCGTGGCTGCTGGACTCACCGGATTTGCTCGACCCCTTGCACCCGCACTGGCAGGGCCGCATCGCCACGCTTCCTGCGCTCGATGAAAGCGCAACCAAATGGTTGCATATTCTCGACCGTGATCCCGCGCCGCTCGAAGAGGCGTTGGGAGACCGCGTCTACACCCGATTGGGCCTGTACGCCGAAAAGCTGATGGCCTTCTACTTCCGCACCCGTGGAGAGCTGATCGCGCATGGCCTGCAAGTGCGCGCCGAGCGCAATGCCACGATCGGCGAGTTCGACTTCCTGCTCGACGCAGGTGGCGGCGCCGCACGCCACATCGAATTCGCTACCAAGTTCTATCTGCTGGAAGGCGTGGCGCCGGACGCGCTGGAAACCCTGGTCGGCCCCAACCTGGCCGATAGCCTCGGCCAGAAGATGCGCAAGATCACCAGCAAGCAGCTGGAACTGAGCCACCATCCCGCCGCACAAGCCGTGCTGCCGCGGCCCGTGGTCCAGGCGCAGGCATTGGTGAAAGGCTGGCTGTTCTACCCGCGCGGAACCGTGAGTGGCGTGGAAGGCCTGACGCCCAACCATTGCCGCGGCACCTGGTGCGCGGCCGACGAGCTCGATCACCTCTCCGGCGACCACTTCGTGCACCTTCCGCGCCTGCAGTGGCTCGCTCCCTATCGAACAGTCGACAACAACGAGGTCCTCGACCGCGCCACGCTGGCACAAGCGGTCGACGCGCACTTCTCCGGCCCACCCGCGCTGCCGATGCTGGTGGCCTCCATGCGCCATGAGCACGGTGCCTGGCACGAATGCGCCCGCGCCTTCATCGTGCCCCTCGACTGGCGCACCCGCGCCGCCAACCGCCGCGTGGGGTGAGTGGGCTACATGGAATCAAAGTGAGGCGCGCGGTGCGCCAGTGATCAGTGCTTATGCTCGCCGATCAGCGCCAGCGCGTCGTGTTCGCGCTGGTTGAGGGCATGGCGCTTCATGATGAAGAACATGGAGCCGGAGATGAACAGGCCAAACAGGACGATGATGGCATTCAGGTTCAGGTCCAGCGTGATCATTGCCGCATACACGGCCAGCATCGTCAGGATGCACAGGTTCTCGTTGAAGTTCTGCACCGCGATCGAATGACCGGCGCTCATCAGCACGTGGCCGCGGTGCTGGAGCAAAGCATTCATCGGCACCACGAAAAAGCCTGAAATCGCCCCCACCGCAATCAGCATCGGATACGCGATGGCCTGCGAATGCACCAGCACCATCAGCATCACGATAATCCCCATCAGGATCCCGAGCGGCAGCACCGTCAGCGACTTGCGCAGCGGGATCAGCTTGGCCGCCGCCGCCGCGCCGATCGCCATGCCGATGGCCACCACGCCCACCAGCCGGGTGGCTTTATCGAACGGCAGATGCAGCGCCTTGTCCGCCCATTTCAGCACGATGAATTGCAGCGTCGCCCCGGCACCCCAGAACAGGGTGGTGACGGCCAGCGAAATCTGGCCCAGCTTGTCGCGCCATAGCGTGGAACAGCAATTGGAAAAGTCGGCAATCAGCCGCACCGGATTGCGTTCCTGGTGCTCATAACGCGCCCCGGTATCGGGAATCTTCCAGTTGCACAGCGTTGCAAAGGCATAGATGCCCACCACCACCCACAGCGCCGCTTCCGGCGGCGTATCCACCCCAAGATCGAGCACCGGAAAATCGAATCCCAGCAGCGCCCTGGAGACGGATTCGCTGAACAGCGCTCCGCCCAGCACCGTGCCGAGAATGATGGACATCACGGTCAAGCCTTCGATCCAGCCATTGGCCGGCACCAGCTTTTCCGCCGGCAGCAGCTCGGTGAGAATCCCATACTTGGCGGGCGAATACACCGCCGCGCCAAAACCGACCACCGCGTACGCAACCAGCGGATGCACATGCGCGAACAGCAGCATGCAGCCCGCGATCTTGACGGTATTCGCAATGAACATCACCCGGCCCTTCGGCAACGCATCCGCGAAGGCGCCCACGAAGGCGGCCAGCAGGATATAGAAGAGAACGAAGGAGAGCTTGAGCAGCGGGGTGAAGAATGCGGGAGCCTTCATGGAGGTGAGCAGCGCAATCGCCACGAACAACAGGGCATTGTCCGCCAGCGACGAGAAAAACTGCGCCGCCATGATGGTATAAAAACCACGATTCATTCGTTACTTTGAAAATCCAGTGTGGGTTGCTTTATACCATGAATACAACGCCCGCCAAAGAAAATGCACCCCTGCGGAACGGGCTTGCGTCCGGTAAAATACCGGCTTTGTCTGCATAGCCATTACCCGCTCCGAACCCCATGCCCAGGCCGATTTCCGCCACCATCCATCTCGACGCGATGGCGCACAACCTGTCCCGCGCGCGCGCCTGCGCACCGGGTGCCAAAGTCTGGGCCGTGGTGAAGGCGAATGCCTATGGCCACGGGCTGGAACGCGGCCTGCGTGGCTTCGCGGCCGCCGATGGCCTGGCGCTGATCGAGACCGAGAACGCGCTTCTGCTCCGTGAGCTGGGCTGGCAGGGCCCGGTCATGCTCCTGGAGGGCATCTTCGAAGCCGCGGACGCCCCCCTGCTGGCCCGCCACGGCATCACCTCCGCCGTCCACTGCATCGAGCAGATCGAGATCCTTGAGCGCGCCAACCTGCAGCAGCCCGTCGACTGCTTCCTCAAGATGAATACGGGGATGAACCGCCTCGGTTTCAAGCCCGAAACCTACCGCGCGGCGTACGAACGCCTGCGCGCCATCCCGGCCGTGCGCAACATCGGCCTGATGACCCACTTCGCCAATGCGGACGAACTGGCCCATCCGCGCGTCACCATCACCGAGCAGATCGAGCGTTTCCAGCGAGGCGCGGACGGCATCCCGGGTGAGCGCAGCCTGTGTAATTCGGGCGGCGTGCTGCTGCGCCAGAGGCTCAGCGGCGCGCTGGCCGACGACTGGGTCCGCCCCGGCATCATGCTGTACGGCGGCACTCCGGGCGGCATGACGGCGGCCGAACACGGCCTGCTGCCCGCCATGACGCTGGCATCGGAGATCATCGGCGTGCAGGAACTGCAGGCCGGAGACTGCGTCGGCTACGGCAGCCACTTCACCGCCGAGCGCCCGATGCGCGTCGGCGTGGTCGCCTGCGGCTATGCGGACGGCTACCCGCGCCATGCGCCGCACGGGACCCCGATCCTGGTGGACGGCGTGCGCACCACGCTGGCGGGGCGCGTGTCGATGGACATGCTGGCCGTGGACCTGACGCCGGTGCCGCAGGCGCGCATCGGCAGCCAGGTGACGCTGTGGGGCCGCGGCCTTCCGATTGACGACGTGGCCCACGCTGCAGGCACCATCGGCTATGAGCTGATGTGCGCCGTCGCGCCGCGCGTGCGGATGGCGGAGGCGGATGTGGGAGCGCAGCATGGCTAAGGCCAAGACCAACTACACCTGCAGCGAGTGCGGCGGCATCAGCGCCCGCTGGACCGGCCAATGCGGCTCCTGCCAGGCCTGGAACACGCTGGTGGAAACCGCCATCGAGGCGCCGAGCCAGAACCGCTACTCCCAACAACCGCAGCACAAATCCTTGGCGCAGACCGCGCCCGTCCTCTCGCTGGCGGACATCGAAGCCATCGACGTGCCGCGCTTCGGCACCGGCATCGATGAATTCGACCGTGTGCTGGGCGGCGGCCTGGTGGCCGGTGGCGTGGTGCTGATCGGCGGCGACCCGGGCATCGGCAAATCGACGCTGCTGTTGCAGGCCCTGTCCAGCCTCTCGCGCACCCGCAACGTGCTGTATGTGAGCGGCGAGGAGTCCGGCGCCCAGATCGCGCTGCGCGCGCGCCGCCTGAACGTGGAGGCGAAAGAACTCAAGCTGCAGGCCGAGATCCAGCTCGAGAAGATCCTCGGGACGCTGGCGGACCTGAAGCCCGAGGTGGCGGTGATCGACTCGATCCAGACCCTGTACTCGGATGCGCTGACCTCCGCTCCCGGATCGGTGGCCCAGGTGCGCGAATGCGCGGCCCAGCTCACGCGCGTGGCCAAGCAGTCCGGCGTGACGATCATCCTGGTCGGCCACGTGACGAAGGAGGGCGCGCTGGCCGGTCCGCGCGTGCTGGAGCACATCGTGGACACGGTGCTGTACTTCGAGGGCGACACGCAATCGAGCTTCCGCCTGGTCCGCGCCATCAAGAACCGCTTCGGCGCGGTCAACGAACTCGGTGTGTTCGCGATGACGGAGAAGGGCTTGAAGGGCGTCTCCAATCCCTCGGCCCTGTTCCTGTCGCAGCACGACAGCCAGGTCCCCGGCTCGTGCGTGATGGTGACGCAGGAAGGCACCCGTCCGCTGCTGGTGGAAGTGCAGGCGCTGGTCGACACCAGCCATTTGCCCAACGCGCGCCGCCTGTCGGTGGGCCTGGAGCAGAACCGTCTCGCGATGCTGCTGGCGGTGCTGCACCGGCACGCGGGCATCGCGGCCTTCGACCAGGACGTCTTTATCAACGCGGTCGGCGGTGTCAAAATCACGGAACCCGCGGCCGACCTGGCGGTGCTCCTGGCGATTAACTCCTCGATGCGCAACAAGGCGCTGCCGCGCGGGCTGGTGGTGTTCGGTGAAGTCGGCCTGGCGGGCGAGATCCGCCCGGCGCCGCGCGGGCAGGAGCGCCTGCGCGAGGCGGCCAAGCTGGGGTTCTCGATCGCCGTGATCCCCAAGGCCAACGCGCCGCGCCAGGCCATCGAGGGCATGAAGATCGTGGCGGTGGAGCGGATCGACGAAGCCTTCACCAAGCTGCGCGAACTGGATTAAACAAAAAATCGGAACAAGAACACCGTGATCGAAGAACTCCGCCAATCGCAACGCAAGCCCCTGAAGGTGAAAGCCCTGCTGGCCATGGACGGCCAGCCGCCGGTCGCCGGTCGCACCCTGGACATCAACGCCAACGGCGTTTGCGTGGCCCAGGAACAGCCCTGCCAGGTGGGCCGCACGGGCACCGTCAAGTTCGACATCTTCTACGACGGCAAACCGAATTCCATCACGGCCAAGGTCAAGGTCGCGTACTGCATCTTCAGTTCCGGCGAGTTCAAGCTCGGGCTCACCTTCGTGAACCTGGACCTGAGCGCGATGAGCATCGTCGCCAAATACCTGAAATAGGCCTGTTCAGCCCCGCTGATTCGCGGCTGGCCTGCACTGCCACGGTGGCATAATTGCCATCATGGCCATCAACTCCCTGCCCACCTCGCAGCTCGGCGCCGGCATCACCTCGGCGGAGCTGTACGCGCGCGTCTCCAAGTCGCTGTTGTCGCAGAACGGAACCGTCAAGCAGCTCGAGAAGGACATCACGCGCGACCAGACCCGCCTGTCGGGACTCGGCCAGCTGGCCGGAATGCTGGATGACTTCAAGGCGGTCGCCGAGTCGCTCGCGGGCACGGGGCTGAAGACGGCCGCCACCTCGTCGGCGGCCAATGTGCTGACGGCGTATACCTCCGGCACCGCCACAGTCGGCGCGCACACCATCGACGTGCAGCAGCTCGCGCAGGCGCAGACCCTGATGACGCGCGCGGTCTCGGACAAGGCGGCCCCGCTGGGCACCGGTGCGGCGACCAAAATCACCGTGAGCGCGGGCGGCAGCAGCCAGACCATTGCCATCGACGCCACCAACAACACGCTGGACGGCATCGCCAGCGCCTTCAAGGCGGCCGGCATCGATGCGCAGGTGGTGCGCGCGGGCAGCGGCTATGCGCTGTCCCTGACCAGCGAGACGGGCCTCAAGAACAAGCTCTCGATCAGCGTGGACGGCGACGCGGCCCTGGCCAACGTGCTCCAGCTGACCCAGACCCGCGCCGCGCAGGACGCGGTGCTCACCATCGACGGCAAGCAGGTCACCAGCGCGGACAACGACGTGACGGGCGCATTGCCCGGCGTCGCGCTGGCGCTCAAGGCCACCGGCAAGACCACCGTCACCGTGTCCCAGGCCAGCAGCCAGATTCCGCAGAACGTGAAGCTGTTCGTGGACGCCTTCAATGGTCTCTCGGACAAGCTCACCGCGCTGCAGAAGGGCGACCTGAAGGCCGACCCCACGCTGCAGCAGGTGCAGTCCCAGCTTGCCCAGATCGTCGGCGGCACGGGCGGGGACGCGCTGGCCAAGGCCGGCGTCACCCTGCGCGGTGGCGTGCTGAAAATCGACGAGGCCAGGCTGAAGGCCGCCATCGCGGCGGACCCGGACGGCACGGCCAAACTGTTCACCGACTCCGGCAATGGCGTGGCGGACAAACTGGCCACCAAAATCGCCCAGCTGACCGGCGCCTCCGGCCTGCTGGACAAGCAGGTGGACAGCGTCGGCGCCGATCTGAAGACGCTCACCGCCAAAAAGTCCAGCATCACCCAGGCGGTGACCGCGCAGGCCGCCCAGCTGGTGCAGCAGTACGCCAATGCCGCCGGCGGCACCGGCGGCACCGGCGGGCTGACCGGCTACACCGGCCGCACCTCGCTGTTCGACTTCTTCGCTTGACCGCATCGCGGCCCACGCGGCTGAATTGCACGTTTGCAACATAAGGACGCTCGGCGGCGGCCTGGCAGGTGCAATGTTGCCGTAAGTCATACATAATGGGCGGTTGATCCCACTGCCGCGGCGCGCGCCGCCTGCTTGTATGCCCCGTCCCGACCACGCCCTCCGCCTCGTCGCACCGCTACTGTGTGCGCTCCTGCTGGCCGCCTGCGGACAGGGGGAGAGCGATAGACCGGCGTTTACGCCCACGCTGACGGCGTCCTCGATGTCCCAGACCAGCCGGGACACGGCCGCCTACCAGACCACCGTCCAGCAGCTCTACATCGCCTATTTCGGGCGGCCGGCCGACCCCGGCGGTTTGGTCAACTTCACCAATGCGCTGGGTTCACTCGGCGTGGCGGCGGACATCCAGAGCCTGAACGCGATCTATGACAGCAACCCCGCCGTGCGCCAGCTGGTGGATGCCTTCGGCACCTCGCAGGAGTCGCTGAGCCTCTACGGCGGACAGGACACGCGCGCCTTTGTCACCTCGATCTACCTGCACGTCCTGGGGCGCAGCCCGGACACGGACGGCCTGAATTACTGGTCCGAGGCCATCGACGTGCATGGCCTGTCCAAGGGCCACGCCGCGCTGTCGATCATGGCCGGGGCGCTGGTCAACAGTACCGCGCAGGGCAAACTGGACGCCCAGACCATCGCCAACAAGATCACGATGGCCAGCAACTACTCTGCCGCCTTGGTCACATCCGGCCTGACCGGCGCCTACAACGGTGACGACGATGCGGCGCGCGCGCGCGATGCGCTATCGGCGGTGACCAGTACCACCGACCCGGTGAAGAGTGCGATCACGCTGCTGCCCGCGCACGCTGTGGCCGGGCAGAAGACCGAGGGCCTGGTGAAGGCCGTGAGCGTGGCCGGTCCGCGCGCGGCCTACAACCTGACCCGCAATGCGGACGGCAGTTTCAATGCTACGGCGCTCTCGGATGGCAAGACCACGCGCGTGGCGGCCGGCACCACCGCAATCCGCTTCACCGATGCCGCCGTCAACCTGACCATCACGACCACCCTCAGCAGCGTGGCCGCGGCCGACGTGAGCGCCGTAACGGACCTGTACCTCGGCATCTTCAACCGCGTGCCGGAGGCGGACGCGCTCGAGTACTGGGTCCGCCAGCGCAAGATCGGCCAGAGCCTGGAGCAGATCGCCAGCGCCATGTACTACGCGGCGATCCAGCCGGCGTCCGGCTCGGGCCTCTCGTCCGTCCTGCAGGATGCCGATTTCGTCACCCGCGTCTATACCCAGCTGCGCGGCGCGGCGCCCGATGCGGCAGCGCTGCAAAAGTACATCGCGCAGATCGGCACCGCCGGGCGCGGCGCCACCGTGCTCGCGATGCGCAACGACATCCGCGCCAGCAGCACGGCCACCGCGCTGCTGGCCAACAAGGCCGCGCTGGCGCAGGCAGTGGCCGTCGAGCAGGGCCTGTCCTACCTGAGCGCGGCGGACGGCGCCACGGCCACCGCCGCGGTCACCGCCAAGGTCACCGGCTCGGACACCAGCGCCGCGCTGGCGGCCATCACCGGCCGCCAGGCCGGCTTCACGCTGGCCGCCACGTGGCAAGCCTCCGTCCAGCCGGACTACAGCGCGTCCATCGCGCGCACCGAAGTGCCGGTACCGCTGGTGACGCCGCAGCCGAGCATCAAGTCGGCCAACAAAACTTTCTTCTTCCACCACGCGCCGCCGCGCACGATCAAGCTGGTGGACCTGAACAACGACGGCCTGGACGACGTGATCGTCGCGCCGACGCTGTTCGACCAGGGGCCCAAGCTGCCGCTGGAAATCTGGCGCAACAAGGGCGACGGCGTGTTCGTGCAGTCGGCGTCCACGCTGATCGATGGGGACGTGCCGCTGACCGGCTCCGTCAACGCCATCTTCGTCGCCGACTTCAACCGCGACGGCAAGCCGGACATCTTCCTGGTCGACCAGGGCCTGGAAGACAAGGACTGCGGCAAGGGCTGCGACGGCGCCACCAACATCGTCCTTATGAGCCAGCCCACGGGCAAGTGGAAGGACGTGAGCAGCACCTTGCCGGGCAACAGCAACTCGTTCAATCACGTATCTTCGATGGGCGACGTGAATGGCGATGGCCTGCCGGATATCGTCATCGCGCGCCTGGGCGGCACCCTGGTGGAAGGCGAGGGCGTGGTCATCTACGCCAGCAAAGGAGATGGCACCTTCAGCCGCGAGACCACCTCGCTGCTGCCGGACGAAGTGGCCTACTTCCCGAGCAGCGAGTTCTATACACCGGCCTTCGACGCCGCCCACCCGGCGCCGTACTCGCGCCAGCGCGCCGGAGCCACGGCGGTGGGCGACCTCACCGGCGACGGCAAGAACGAGATCGTCACCTGCAGCTATGCGGGTACGGACAGCCGCATCGACGACCGCACCGTGCGCATCCTGCAGCGCGGGGCGAGCGGCAAGTATGCGGAAGCGGCACGCATCAGCATTCCGGCGGCACTCAAGGCCACCAGCACGCTGGGCTGCTCGGGCCTCTCCATCGCCGACTACGACCGCGACGGCCGCGCCGACTTGCTGGTCATCTGGGAAGACCAGAACGGCGCGGGCGTGAAGGCGGTGATCCTGAAGGGGCAGGGCGGCCTGCAGTTCACCGACGTGACCACGGCCGCGCTGGGCGGCTATGCCATCGATTACCAGAGCAATGGCTATCGCTTCAACCCGCTGGTCTACGAGTTCCGCGACCTGAACGCCGACGGGCTGCCGGACATCATGCTGCGCAGTACCGGCGTGACCGCCGCCATGCTGGCCTCCGGCATGCCGACCAGCTTCCTCAACCGCGGCGACGGGACCTTCACGCGGCAGACGCTGCGCCTGAACGGCGCGGCCGTCAATGAATCGCAGGTGGCGGCGGCCATGGGCTGCGACTGGTGCAGCTACATGCCGCTGTTCGGCAAGCTGCAGCCGCATGCCGCGGGCGACCAGCGCCTGGATCTGCTGTTGTGGACCGACACGGAGAAGACCGTGACCACGCCCTACTGGCAAGAGAGCGCAGTGGTCCTGCGCACGCTGCTGGCGCGCTGAGCACGTAGCCCGCACCGCGTGCGCGGCCCGCACACGAAAGCGGCGGCGACCTTACGCAGGTCCCGCCGCTTTTCTTATTGGCCTAGTCGGCCGCGTTCACTCATCGTGGTAGTGATCATGCAGCTTGTTATGGCTGCCGTGTGCTTCCTGATATAGCTCCCATGCGACCAGACCCGCGATGCTGCCGAGGATCGCAATGAAAAACGTCACCCCAATCATACAAATACGCCGCTGTTGAGCAGTGCCTCCCTTTGTGACGCCAACGACTTGGTGCGATGGCACACTTTGAATTTAGCATGTGTCCGGAGCATTTCAAGGCTTGAGTATCAGGTCAGGCGCCATCACGGCCTTCAGGTAGATGCTGTCCGGGTCGTCCGCATCGCGCTGGCTGATCCACCAGGCGTTGGCCTTCTTGACGTTCCAATACTGCGCATCGCCCGACAGCAGCAGGGCCGCGACCTGCCCCAGCGTCGGCTGGTGCCCGACCACCAGCACCACCTTGCGCGCGTGCGGCCAGTTGGCGGCCCTGAGCACGGCTTCGGGGTCGGCGCCGGAGGCGATCTCGGGCACGGTCTTGTAGCGGCGGCCCAGCGGCTCCACGGTCTGCTGGGTGCGCAGGGCGGGGCTGACGATGATCTCGGCCGATTCCGGCAGCTGCGCGGCCAGCCATTCGGCCATGCGGCGCGCCTGCTTGTGGCCCTTGGTGGTGAGTTTGCGGCGGGCGTCGGCCTCGCCCGGTGTGCCGTCCTCGGCTTCGGCGTGGCGCCACAGAATCAGGTCCATGCTGGTCTCCTTTGGTGTCGGTGAATCAGGCGGACTGGGAACCCAATTGCTCCATCAGGTAGCTCTGCGCGGAAAACGCGGACTTGCCGCGCGACTTACGCCGATGATAATGGCCCTGCCCATCGAGCTCCCACGCGTTTGAATTGTCCTTGAGGTAGGGATTCAGGCCTTCCACGATCACGCGCCGCTTGAGCGCCTTGTCCAGCACCGGAAAGGCGACCTCGATCCGGCGCAGCAGATTGCGGCTCATCCAGTCCGCGCTGGCGAGATAGACGTCGTGCTGCAGGTCGTTACGGAAGTAGTAGATGCGGCTGTGCTCCAGGAAGCGTCCGATCACCGAGCGCACCTTGATGTTCTCGGACAGCCCCGGCACGCCCGGCCGCAGGATGCAGGCGCCGCGCACGATCAGGTCGATCTTGACGCCGTCCTGCGAGGCCGCGTACAGGGCGCGCACGATGGTCTCGTCGGTCAGCGCGTTGACTTTGGCGATGATGCGGCCCGCCTTGCCGCCGCGCGCCAGCCGGGCTTCGTTGCGGATCGCCTTCACCAGCTCGTTCTGCAGGGTGAAGGGCGCCAGCCACAGGTGCTGGAACTTGTGCGGCTTGGTGAGACTGGTGAGGTGGATGAAGACCTCGTTGACCTCTTCGCCCAGCGCCTGGTTGGCGGTCAGGAGGCCGAAGTCGGTGTACAGCTTGGCCGTGGTCAGGTGGTAATTGCCGGTGCCGAGGTGGCTGTAGTAGCGCAGGCCCTCGGGCTCGCGCCGCACCACCAGCGCCATCTTCGCATGCGTCTTGAGGCCCACCACGCCGTACACCACCTGCGCACCGGCCTGTTCCAGCTTGTCCGCCCACTTGATGTTGGCTTCCTCGTCGAAGCGGGCCATCAGTTCGAAGATGACCGTCACTTCCTTGCGGTTGCGCGCGGCGGCCAGCAGCTGCTCCATCAGTTCGGAGGTCATGCCGGTGCGGTAGATGGTCTGCTTGATGGCGACCACGTCCGGATCGTGGGCGGCCAGGCGGATGAAGTCCAGCACCGGCTGGAACGACTGGTAGGGATGGTGCAGCAGGATGTCGTGCTTGCCGATCTGCGCGAACAGGTCGGTGCCCGCCTTGAGCGGAAAGCCGGGCACGAAGGGCGGCCAGCGCATGGCCGGGATGCGGGTCTGGTCGATCAGCTCGCTCAGGCGCACCAGGTTGACCGGGCCATCGACCGCGTACAGGCGGTGGCGGTCCAGGCCGAACTGGTCCAGCAGGAACTGTGACAGCTCGGGCGGGCAGTTGCGCGCCACCTCCAGCCGCACCGCCTTGCCGAACTGGCGGCTCTGCAGCTCGCCGGTGAGGGCCTGGCGCAGGTTCTTGACCTCTTCCTCGTCCACCCACAGGTCGCTGTCGCGCGTGACGCGGAATTGCGAATAGGCGATCACTTCGCGCCCCGCGAACAGGTCGCCGATGTGGGCGTGGATCACGGAGGTGAGCAGGCAGAAGGAATGGATGCCTGGCTTGGAGAGGTGGTCCGGCAACTTGATCACCCGCGGCAGGATGCGTGGGGCCTTGACGATGGCAATCGCCGTGCCGCGTCCGAACGCATCCTTGCCGGACAGGGCGACCACGAAATTCAGGCTCTTGTTCACCACCTGGGGGAAGGGGTGGGCCGGGTCCAGCCCGATCGGCGTCAGGAGAGGGCGCACCTCCTTCTCGAAGTAGGCCTTGACCCAGGCGCGCTGGGCCTCGGTGCGCTCGTTATGGCGCACCAGCTGCACGCCCTGTGCGCGCAGGGCGGGCAGCACATCGCTATTCAAGATGGCGTACTGGCGGTCCACCAGCGCGTGGCACTCCTGGCTGACGCGTTCCAGCATCGCTTCCAGCTGCGGGTGGGCGGCCAGCCCGCCATCGCTGTTGGCCTGGGCCAGCAGGCCGGCCACCCGTACTTCGTAGAACTCGTCCAGGTTGTTACTGACTATACAAAGGTAGCGCAGCCGCTCCAGCAAAGGGAGGCTCTGGTCCTCGGCCTGGGCCAGCACGCGCCGGTTGAAGGTGAGCAGGGACAGCTCGCGGTCCAGGAAGAGGTCGGTCTTGCCGGTGGACGTGGCGGCGCCAGTCGAAGTCTTCATTTTTTTCTTTGCAATCAGATAAGTTCCCCACGATTGAATGTAGTTCGGAAATATGACAGGACCATGACCCGGCCGCCGCCCGCCTGTCATAAACGCTCGGCAAAAAGCGTAGCACGCCCCGCAAACTGATGATTTTCAATTTATTTCCCATGTCATAAAGGCGTCACATTGGGAACTTAGACTGCGCAGCGTTGTTAAACCAATCCCCTCCCTTGAAGGACGAGACAATGCAAATCAAACAACTGGTGATGTCCCTGGTGGCTGCTGCAGTAACGATGTCGTCGGCGATGGCCGCCGATATCACCGGCGCCGGTTCCAGCTTCGCTTACCCGATCTATTCGAAGTGGGCGGAAACCTACAAGAAGAACTCCGGCACCGGCCTGAACTACCAGTCGGTGGGCTCGGGCGCCGGCATCAAGCAGATCAAGGCCAAGACCGTGAACTTCGGCGCCTCCGACATGCCGCTGCCGGTCGAGGAGCTGAATGAAGCGGGCCTGGTGCAGTTCCCGACCATCATGGGCGGCGTGGTCGCCGTGGTGAACCTGGACGGCGTGGCGCCGGGCGCGCTGAAGCTGACCGGCCCGGTGCTGGCGGATATTTTCCTGGGCAAGGTCACCAAGTGGAACGACAAGGCCATCGCGGCCCTGAATCCGGGCGTGAAGCTGGCGGATGCCGACATCACCGTGGTGCACCGCGCGGATGGCTCGGGCACCTCCTTCCTGTGGACCAACTTCCTGTCACAGACCAACGCCGAGTTCAAGACCAAGGTCGGGGCTGGCACCGCCGTGAAATGGCCGGTGGGCGTGGGCGGCAAGGGCAATGACGGCGTGGCCGCCAACGTCCAGCGCATCAAGGGTTCGATCGGCTATGTCGAATGGGCCTACGCCAAGAAGAACAAGATGGCGCACACCCAGCTGCAAAACAAGGACGGCGTGTTCCTGCAGCCGGACGACGACAACTTCAAGGCTGCTGCCGCGAATGCCGACTGGGCCAAGGCCCCGGGCTTCGGCGTGGTGCTGACCAACCAGCCGGGCAAGCAGTCGTGGCCGATCACCGGCGTGACCTTCGCGCTGATGCACAAGTCGCAGGCTGACGCCGCGACCGGCAAGGAAGTCCTGAAGTTCTTCGATTGGGCCTTCAAGAACGGCGGCGCCTCCGCCACCGAACTGGATTACGTGCCGATGCCGCAGGCCGTGATCACCCAGGTGGAAGGCGTGTGGAAGCAGAACGTGAAAGACGCTTCCGGCAAGGCCCTCTGGTAAGTCCCCCGGCGCCGTCCTCGCTGTCCGGAGGGCGGCGCCATCTCCGCTGCACACATAACAATGAGACCGCACCCAAGTATCGTGATGGAACTCACTACCCCGGCCCAAGAGCTAGCCGAAGCGCGCATGCAGTCCACCATGAAGACGCAGCGCCTTCAAGATTTCATCTTCCACAAAGTCACCATGCTGTTCGCAGTATCGGTGCTTTTGGTCCTTCTGGGGATCATCGTGTCCCTGGTCCACGGCGCCCTCCCGGCGTTCGAGCACTTCGGTCCCAAGTTCATCTCCACCGCCAACTGGGACCCGGTGAACGAGGAATTCGGCGCACTGATCGCCATCGTCGGCACCCTGGTCACCTCGGCGATCGCGCTGCTGCTGGCCTTCCCGGTCAGCTTCGGCATCGCGTTGTTCCTCACCGAGATCTGCCCGGTGTGGCTGCGCCGCCCGATGGGCACCGCGGTCGAGCTGCTGGCGGGGATCCCGTCCATCATCTACGGCATGTGGGGGCTGTTCGTGTTCGCCCCGTTTTTCGCTGACCATATTCAACCCGCGCTGAAAAGCACCATCGGCCAGTTGCCCATCATCGGCCCGTTCTTCAGCGGCCCCGTGATGGGCATCGGCGTGCTCGCGGCGGGCATCATCCTGGCCGTGATGATCATTCCCTTCATCTCCTCCGTGATGAGGGACGTGTTCGAGATCGTGCCCGCTGTCTTGAAAGAGTCCGCATATGGCCTGGGCTGCACCCGCTGGGAAGTGGTGCGCAAGGTCGTGATGCCGTACACGAAAAACGGCGTGGTCGGCGGCGTGATGCTGGGCCTGGGCCGCGCGCTCGGCGAGACCATGGCGGTCACCTTCGTCATCGGTAACGCCAACGATCTGCAGAAGTCCCTGTTCGCACCGGGGAACTCGATCTCCTCCACGCTCGCCAACGAGTTCGCGGAGGCGCAGTCCACGCTGCACGTGTCCTCGCTGTATGCGCTGGCGCTGATCCTGTTTGCGATCACGTTCATTGTGCTGTCCGCGGCCAAGCTGATGCTGGCCGGGATGTCGCGCCGGGAGGGTGTCAAATGAAGGATTTGGTCCAGAACCCGACCTCCAAAAACCCGGTCTACCGCCGCAGGCTGTTCTGGCACCGCATCGGCATGGCGCTGTCCATCGCCGCCATGGCGCTCGGCCTGTTCTTCCTGCTGTGGATCCTGGGGACGCTGCTGGTCAAGGGCTTCGATGGGCTGTCGTTCCGGCTCTTCACCGAGGTCACGCCCGCGCCGACCAGCGATGGTGGCGGCTTGATGAATGCCATCTTCGGTTCACTCGTCATGGTCGGCC
Organism: Zemynaea arenosa; assembly: GCF_004614185.1. GTDB lineage: Bacteria > Pseudomonadota > Gammaproteobacteria > Burkholderiales > Burkholderiaceae_D > Telluria > Telluria arenosa. The sequence goes on from NZ_SPVF01000117.1 coordinate 18,037, forward strand.
TGGCCACGCTCGTGTCCACGCCGATCGGCATTCTGGCCGGGATCTACCTGGCCGAATACGGGGAGCGCAACAAGGTCGCACAGGTAACGCGCTTTGTCACGGACGTGATGCTGTCCGCGCCCTCCATCGTGATCGGCCTGTTCGTGTATGCGCTGTACGTGGCCAACGTGAAGCACTACTCGGGCTATGCGGGATCAATCGCGCTGTCGCTGATCGCGATTCCGGTGGTGGTGCGGACCACGGACAACATGCTCAAGCTGGTCCCCAACTCGCTACTGGAAGCCGCGTTCGCGCTCGGCGCCCCGCGCTGGAAGGTCGCCACCATGGTGCGCCTGCGCGCGGTGAAGGCAGGCGTCGTCACCGGCGTGCTGCTGGCCGTCGCCCGCATTTCCGGTGAGACCGCGCCGCTGCTGTTCACGGCCCTGAATAACCAGTTCTTCAGCGCCGACATGAACGCACCGATGGCCAACCTGCCATACGTGATCTTCCAGTTCGCCATGAGCCCTTACGACAACTGGCGCGCGCTGGCCTGGGGTGGAGCGCTGCTCGTCACCTTCAGCGTCCTCGCCCTGAACATCCTTTCGCGCACCGTATTCAGCCAGAAGGCACCGCAATGAGCATCCAAGTCCAGAACCTCAATTTTTTCTACGGGAAGACCCAGAGCCTGCACAACGTCAGCCTGGATATCCACGACCGCCAGGTCACCGCCTTCATCGGCCCCTCCGGCTGCGGCAAATCGACCCTGCTGCGCACCCTGAACCGCATGTACGACCTGTACCCCGGCCAGCGCGCCGAGGGTGCGGTGGTCTACCGCGGCCGCAACATCCTGGAACCGGGCATGGACGTGAACATGCTGCGCGCGAAAGTGGGCATGGTGTTTCAAAAGCCGACGCCGTTCCCGATGTCCATCTACGACAACATCGCCTTCGGGGTACGGCTGTACGAGAACCTGTCCAAGGGCGAGATGGACGAGCGCGTGGAATGGGCCCTCAACAAGGCCGCGCTGTGGGGCGAAGTGAAGGACAAGCTGAATAAATCGGGCCTGTCCCTGTCCGGCGGCCAGCAGCAGCGCCTGTGCATCGCGCGCGGCGTGGCCGTGAAGCCGGATGTGCTGCTGCTGGACGAGCCGACCTCCGCGCTCGACCCGATCTCCACGGCCAAGGTGGAGGAGCTGATCTCGGAGCTCAAGCAGGACTACACCATCGCCATCGTCACCCACAACATGCAGCAGGCCGCGCGCTGCTCGGACTACACGGCCTATATGTACCTCGGTGAGCTGGTGGAATTCGGCGAGACCGACCAGATCTTCATGAACCCGCACCGCAAAGAGACCCAGGATTACATCACCGGGCGCTTTGGCTGATACCATTACAAGAACAAGGACGACATCATGATTGGGGAACACTCTTCCAAGCAGTACGACCACGAACTCGAGACCATCCGCTCCAAGGTGCTGCAGATGGGCGGGATCGTGGAGACGCAGTTCATCGATGCGATGACCTGCTTCCGCATCGGGAACGCGGAGCGCGCCGAGCGCGTGATCGCGGAGGACGACACCGTCAACCAGCTGGAGCTGTCGCTGGACGACGCCTGCAGCCACTTGATCGTGAAGCGCCAGCCAGCCGCCAACGACCTGCGCACCGTGATGGCGACGGTGAAGGTGATCACGGACCTGGAGCGCATCGGCGACGAAGCGGCCAAGATCGCGCGCACATCGCGCGACATGCACGCGCGCGGGCCGGTGAGCATCAACCATTACGAGATCGTGCGCGCCATCTCGGCCTCCACCTCGGCCATGCTGCACGATGCGCTGGACGCCTTCGCGCGGCTGGACGGACGGCAGGCGCTCGCCCTCATCGCGCAGGACACGGTGGTGGACCATGAATTCCGCCAGATCATGCGCACCCTGATCACCTTCATGATGGAAGACCCGCGCACCATTTCGTCCGCGCTGGACACGCTGTGGGTGGCCAAGGCCATCGAGCGGATCGGCGACCATGCCAAGAACATCGCCGAATACGTGATCTATGTGGTGGACGGGAAGGACATCCGCCATGCCAAGGTGCTGCCCGAACTGCCGGACCAGGTGAGCGATGGCGAGCGATAAGACCACTGTCCTCATCGTCGAAGACGAACCGGCGATCATCGAACTGGTGACCTTTTCCCTGCGCGAGACCGGCTGGAACGTGCAGTCCGTGCAGAGTACCGCCGAAGCGTGGGAGTCGATCACGCAACGCATCCCGCACCTGATCCTGCTGGACTGGATGCTGCCCGACCAGAGCGGCCTGCGGCTGCTCTCGCGCATCCGGTCGGACCGGCACTTCCAGGATATCCCGGTCATCATGCTGACCGCGAAGTCCATGGAAGAGGACAAGATCGCGGGACTGAATACGGGCGCGGACGACTACGTGACCAAGCCATTCTCGCCGCGCGAGCTGCTGGCCCGTGCCAAGGCCCTCATGCGGCGCAAGGCGCCGGACCAGGGCATGGAGCCGATCAGCTTCGGCGGCGTGCGGCTCGATCCGGTGTCGATGGCAGTGACGGTGCATGACGAGCGGGTGGACATGGGGCATGCGGAATTCAAGCTGCTCAAGTTCCTCATGACGCATCCGGAGCGGGTGTTCTCGCGCAGCCAGCTGCTCGATAAGGTGTGGGGCGACCATGTGGTGATCGAGGAGCGCACGGTGGACGTGCACGTGCTCCGGCTGCGCAAGGCGCTGAAGGAGGCGGACAAGCTGATTCGCACGGTGCGTTCGGTCGGATATATGCTGTCCGATAAATGAACCCGAAGCTCCTTTTCTGGATTCCCGCCATTCTTCGGCTGCTGCTGGTGATCGCGGCGGGCGTATTCGTCGCCTGGATCTCGTCTCCGCTCGAAGGGCTGGCGGTGGTGGCGCTGATCCTCTGCGCCTTCCTCCTCACGCAGCTCTACTACCTCAATGCACTCGGCAACTGGCTGGACGAGCCCACATCCACCCGCCTGCCCGACGGCTGGGGCGCCTGGACCGGCGTGTTCGCACGCCTGTACCGTCTGCGCCGCGAGGACGAACGCAACCAGGCCGAACTCACCGAGTGGCTGACGCGCTTCCGCCAGGCCATGAAGCTGCTGCCGGACGGCGTGGCCATCATGGACGATGTGCTGTTCCTTGAGTGGTGCAATCCGGCCGCCGAGCAGCACCTCGGTCTGAAGCTGGACAAGGACCGCGGCATGCGGGTCACGAACCTGGTGCGGCATCCAGACTTCATCGACTACGTGGTGCTGGGGCGGTACGAGCAGCCGCTCACGCTGTCCTTCCGCGGGCGCAAGCTGATCGCGCAGATCATTCCGTTCGAGAGCCGCCGCCAGATCCTGGTCACCCACGACGCCACCGAGACCGAGCGGATCGAGGAGATGCGGCGCGACTTCATCGCGAATGCATCGCACGAGCTGCGCACACCGCTGACGGTGATTGTCGGCTTCCTGGAGATTGCAGCCAGCGAGCCGTCTTTGGATGCCGAGACGCGGGCGGCGCACGTGAAGCTGATGGTGGAGCAGGGTCATCGCATGCAGCGGCTGATCGAGGACATGCTCACCTTGTCGCGGCTGGAGTCGGTGGACTATCCGCTGCGCGCGGAGCAGGTGAATATCCGCGCGGTGATCGACGACGTGGTGTCCGAGGCGCGCGCGCTCTCGGGCGGCAAGCATGAGATCACGTCCGAGGTCGACGCGCCTGACATGATGGGCAATGCGGAGGAGCTGCGCAGCGCCTTTGCCAACTTGGCGTCGAACGCGGTGCGCTATACGCCTGCGGGCGGCAAGGTCCACATCAGCTGGCGCGCGGTGCCGGAAGGGCTGCAATACGAGGTGAAGGACACCGGCATCGGCATCGAGGCCAAGCATATTGCGCGGCTCACGGAGCGCTTCTACCGCGTGGACAAGAGCCGCTCGCGCGAGACGCAGGGGACGGGGCTGGGCCTCGCGATCGTCAAGCACGTGCTGCTGCGGCATAATGGGACGCTGTCCATCCACAGCGAGCCGGGGCAGGGCAGCAGCTTCATCGCCACTTTCAAGCAGGCCTGATCAAGGAGAACGCCATGCTGGATCACATGACCTTTCGCGTTTCCGATATCGAGAAGTCCCTGAAATTCTACGAGGCGGCGCTCACGCCGCTGGGCTATGCGGTCGCGCACGATTTCGAGCATGACGGTGTGCGGATCGTCGGGCTGGCGAAGGACGGTGCGCCGGATACGTGGCTGGTCGCGCGCCTGCCTGAGACCAGCGGCGCGCATCTGGCGTGGCGTGCGGCCTCGCAGGCCGAAGTGGATGCCTTCTACAAGGCGGGCCTGGCAGCGGGCGGCCGCGATAACGGCGCGCCCGGATTGCGGGAGCACTATCACCCGGGCTACTACGGCGCCTTCCTGATGGACCCGGATGGGAACAACATCGAGGCCGTGTTCCACGGTCAGTGATTGTTTGGCTCCCCCTGCCAGAGGTAAGTCAGCAGATCAACGGACTGCACTCCGGGCAGGTCCGGCACCCGTCGGACAACGCCTTCCGCCGCGAGTAGCTGTTCCTGCATCGGTACGATGTGGGGCAAGGCTCCTGTCGCCGTGACGATTCGATGCAATGGCAGCCCGTGGCCAACGCTGCGCCTGATGTAGCCAGGCATGGCTCGCACGAAACTATCGGCCACCCCCATGCCGATGGCGACATCCCGATAGCGAAGCACCCGACCCGGTGGAATCATTGACACGAATTGGTGAAACCTGCTGAGCGGAGAATCGGGCCAGGACGGGTACTTTGCCGCGACCAGCGACAGCCCGTCACCGGGGGCCAGCACGCCTCCCGCAACGATGCGCCCCAGGACGCCGCGCCTGTGAAACATGCGCTTCAGGTCAGGAATGACGGAGCGGATGCGTGCGCACGCCTCGCAATACATCGTCAATGCGATCTCCACGCCACCGGAGGTCAGGATGGCGGAACCAGGCCTGAGCAAAGCCGGATCCTGCACGGCAATCACCATGTTTTCCCGCAGGGCGCCTGGCGGGATTCCCAATTCCTCAAGCTCGGCTTCGGAAGTGATGAGGATCTGCCGCGGGCTCAGGCGGTTTGCGTGCGCGTCCTCAACGATACCCAGTCCGGCAACGCAAGTGATGGCTGTGCCGGGCACCGATTCCTGCATGGGTTGGCCATGTTGGATCTTTCGATACAGGTGACGAACGACGCCGGTGGTGGACAGGGAACTCATCTGGCCTATTCTGCAGCTTGGGCCATGGGCGCCAGTGCGCCCATACCGGGCTTCAGCCGAGGGCCGCGATGCCGGCCTTGGCGATCTGCGCGTCTTCGGCGGACTTGACGCCCGAGACGCCCACCGCGCCGACGGTGTGGCCGTCGACGACGATCGGCACGCCGCCTTCCAGCATCCCTTCCAGCAGCGGCGCCGAGAGGAACGACATGCGGCCGTTGTTGATCATGTCTTCATAGATCTTCGACTCGCGGCGGCCCAGCGCGGCGGTGGTGGCCTTGGCGGGCGCGATGTGCGAAGAAATCGGCGCCGCGCCGTCCATGCGCTGGAGCCACATCAGGTGGCCGCCGTCATCGACGATCGAGATCACCACGTTCCACTTGTTGGCCAGCGCTTCCGCTTCGGCGGCAGCGGCGATTTTCTTCACGTCGTCGAGGGTGAGGACGGGCTTGGTCTGCATGGTGTTTTTCCTTTTTATGATTGGGGCTGGCGCTTGGCGGCCAGCTTGGCTTTTAACTGGTTCATGACCTGCGCGGCGGCTTGCTCGCCGGCGAGGATGGCGTTGTTCCGGCCTTGGAAGTCCTGGCTCTTCATGGTGCCCAGCGCGGGCTGGATGACCACGTCGGCTTCCTTGAGCTCAAACGCATTGAGGCGCTGGCCCATGATGCTGAAGGTCTGCATCAGCACGTCCAGGTTGCTCTGGGTGGCCTGGGTGTCGGTCTGGGTCGAGATGTTCACCGCGATGATGAAGTCGGCGCCCATCTCTTTGGCGAAGCGCACTGGGACCGGAGCCACCAGGCCGCCGTCCACATAGGCCTTGCTGCCGATGCTCACGGGCTGGAATACGCCCGGCACCGAAGACGAGGCGCGCACGGCCTGGCCGGTGTTCCCGCGCACGAACAGGATCGGCTGGCCGGTCTTAAGGTCGGTGGCAACGGCGCCGAAGGGCACCTTCAGCTTTTCCATCGGCGTGTTCTTGACCGACTTGTTCACGTAATCCTGCAGCGCTTCGCCTTTCAGCACGCCAGAGGATTTGGTGAAGAAGGGGATGGCCCAGTCGGAGATGGTGGCTTCGTCCATATCCATGGCGATGCGCTGGAGGCTGAAGCCGTCGTAGCCGTAGGCGTACAGCGCGCCGACCACGCTGCCGGCGCTGGTGCCGACGATGATGTCCGGCTTGATGCCTTGCGCTTCGAGCGCCTTGATCACCCCGATGTGCGCGAACCCGCGCGCGGCGCCGCCGCCGAGGGCGAGGCCGATCTTGATCTTGCGGGGTGGGAGAGGCGGCAGCGGCTGCGCCGGTTGCGCCGTTTGCGTCGGCGCCGGCTGTGGCCCTGAGCCGCACGCCGTCAGTACGCCAGCAGCGAGAGCCGCAATGAATAAACGTCGTGCGTGCATATGTGCGATCGGTATGCTGAAATTTGAGCCGCAGATTGTACCCGATGGCTAACGCAGCCGCGTGGGGGATGTGCCCCTGGTGTCCATACGCGACGCGCGTATAATGTTCAATATACTGAACGTCTTCGAGGGTTTGTCATGCGGCTAGCCGAACTCGGGCAAAGGATCAGGGCACAGCGTCAGATGCTCGGACTGACGCAGGAACAACTGGCCAAAATGGCTGAGTTGTCTCGGACCACGGTCAACCAGATTGAGAACGGAACGCTGACCGATCTCGGCTACGTGAAGCTGATGAATTTGCTTGCCATTCTGGGCCTGGACTTGGCGGCACAGCCGGCCAAGGGGTTGGAATATGCTCTCAGGCTGGCTGCGCAGACAGCCAGCACGAGTTACAAAAAGGTTCTCGGTCCAGAGACCTTAGCCCAAATGCTGCAGTCGGGAGAGGCCCGCACGGAATATCAGCCCCATCTCATGACACTTCTTGAGGAGGCGCCGTTACAGCTGATCGTCAGGGCGGTTCACGAGGCCGCGCAGGGCGATTCCGACGCCGACGAGCGGACGATTTGGCAGAATGTGGGCAATTGGGCAGTTGAGCTGAAGACGCGCAGGTCCGTCTGGTGAGCAATCATGAACGAGTGGGAAGTCCTATTCGGGCACGCACTCACGCTCATTGACCATGTGCGGCGAGAAGGCACGAAACACCTCTACTGGACGTTCGGTGGCGGAACCGTACTGATGCTCCGTCACCACCACAGGATCAGCAAAGATATCGACATCTTTGTGCCTGATCCTCAGGCTCTGGGTTACGTCACACCCAGGCTGAGTGCGCATGCGGAAGCGCTGACAACGCGTTACGTGGAGACCGCGAACTTCGTCAAGCTGTTTTTGCCGGAAGGGGAGATCGATTTCGTCGCGTCGCCAAATCTGACCGTGGATCCCTACATTGAACAGGTGCTGCTCGGGCGCTCGGTGAAGGTTGAAACCTCCGCCGAAATCATCGCCAAGAAGTTTTGGCACCGCGGCGACCGCCTGACCGCCCGCGATATTTTTGACTTCGCCATGCTCGCTGAAAGGGAGCCCGCCGCTCTGGCGGTCGCCGCTCCGTTCCTGGTGCGACACCGCGCCACGATTCTCGCGCAGCTGGACATGCCTTCGGAGCTCCAGAAGCGGCAGTTCGAGGAATTGGCTACGCTGGACTACGCACTGGCCTACGAAGCCGCGATCACAATCGTGAAGTCCAGTCTGGCCAGCATCGGTTAATCCATCTTTCTTACCGGTCAGTTGGCGTAGATCTGCGCGTCGGCCGGCATGGTGTCCATCATGTTCCACTTCTCGAGCCACTTGCGCAGCTGGGCCATTTCGGTGACCAGGATCTCGCTGGATTCAATCAAGCCGATCTGCACGAAGTTGCCGGCGTCGGCGGTGATCTTGTTGACCGTGGGCGCGCCCTTGGTCATCCGGTCGTAGGCCTTGAAGCACTTGTTCTGCCAGAGATGCAGCGCCGAATCGTTGAACTTGTTGTTCTCGAAGTAGACCGTCAGCGTCCCGTCCGGATTGCCAAAGCCCACGCAGCCTGAGCCGTTCTTGACCGCGTCCCGCACCGTCTCGTCCGCATCGTTGTGCGGCACGAACACCGCTGCGCGTCCGCCTGGGTCCGGACGTTCGAGAGGAGTATCCTTGCCAAAGGTGATGATCGTAGCCATGGTGCGGTCGTCTTTCGAAGTAGTGTTGAGTAACCCTAGCGAAAGAATGTAAAGCCGCGACTTCCCGCTGTAAAGCAAATCTCCGTGCTGCATTGCGGCGAAGTTCTAATTCGGCTACAATTAGCAGGTTTAGCCATCCGATACACGACCGTAGCGCCTACCACACCTCCCATCATTCAACAGACGCCCAGCCTGTGCCGAATATGCGCGCGGTTTCCTGGTGCTGTCGGTCTGACGTGGCGTTGCTACGGTAACTATTACAGGAGTTACCCTTGCCGCCATTTTTTTCTGGCCCTGCCGTACCCGCCGTCCTGGCGCTCGCTGACGGGACCATCTTCAAAGGCATCTCCATCGGCGCTGCCGGCCACACCACTGGCGAAGTTGTCTTCAACACCGCCATGACGGGCTATCAGGAAATCCTCACCGATCCTTCCTATTCCCGCCAGATCGTCACCCTGACGTATCCGCACATCGGCAACTACGGTGTGAACCCCGAAGACGTCGAAGCCACCCGCGTCCACGCCGCCGGTTTGATCATCAAGGATCTGCCGCTGCTGGCTTCCAATTTCCGCTCCACGCAAACCCTGTCCGACTACCTGAAGGCCGAGAACATCGTGGCTATCGCCGGCATCGACACCCGCAAGCTCACGCGCCTCCTGCGCGAGAAGGGCGCGCAGGCCGGGGCGATCCTGACCGGGGTGCAGGGCGCCGAGCCGTCCGTGGCCCAGGCGCTGGAACTGGCGAAGTCCTTCCCGGGCTTGAACGGCATGGACCTGGCCAAGGTGGTGTCGGTGAAGGAGCCCTACGTGTGGCGCAAGAAGGAATGGAAGCTGGGCGTCGGCGTCGTTGAGCTCAAACCGGAAGAAGAGCGCTTCCATGTGGTCGCCTACGACTACGGCATCAAGTACAACATCCTGCGCATGCTGGCGGAGCGCGGCTGCAAGGTCACCGTGCTGCCCGCGCAAGCCTCCGCCGCCGACGCGCTGGCCCTGAACCCGGACGGTATCTTCCTGTCCAATGGCCCCGGCGACCCGGAACCGTGCGACTACGCGATCGCCGCGTCCAAGGAACTGATCGAGCGCGGCATCCCGACCTTCGGCATCTGCCTCGGCCACCAGCTGATGGCGCTGGCCTCGGGCGCGAAGACGCTGAAAATGAAGTTCGGCCACCACGGCGCCAACCACCCGGTGCAGGACCTCGAATCGGGCAAGGTGCTGATCACGTCCCAGAACCACGGCTTCGCCGTCGATGCGGCCACGCTGCCGGCCAACTGCAAGGTCACCCACGTGTCCCTGTTCGACGGTTCGCTGCAGGGCTTCGCCCGCACCGACAAGCCGGCCTTCTGCTTCCAGGGTCACCCGGAAGCCTCGCCCGGCCCGATGGACGTCGCCTACCTGTTTGACCGCTTCATCTCGATGATGGAAGCCGCGGAGAAAAAGTAAATGCCAAAACGTAGTGATATCAAAAGCATCCTGATCATCGGTTCGGGCCCCATCGTCATCGGCCAGGCCTGCGAGTTCGACTACTCCGGCGCGCAAGCCTGCAAGGCCCTGCGCGAAGAGGGCTACAAGGTCATCCTGGTCAACTCGAACCCGGCGACCATCATGACGGACCCCGAAATGGCGGACGTCACCTACATCGAGCCGATCACCTGGAAGGCGGTCGAGCGCATCATCGAGAAGGACCGCCCGGATGCGATCCTGCCGACCATGGGCGGCCAGACGGCGCTCAACTGCGCGCTGGATCTGCACCGTCACGGTGTGCTGGACAAGTACAAGGTGGAGCTGATCGGCGCCACGCCGGAAGCCATCGACAAGGCCGAGGACCGCTCCAAGTTCAAGGAAGCGATGACCAAGATCGGCCTGGGGTCCGCGCGCTCCGGCATCGCCCACTCGATGGACGAAGCCTGGGTCGTGCAGCGCGAGATGGGCTTCCCGACCATCATCCGTCCGTCCTTCACCATGGGTGGTACGGGCGGCGGCATCGCCTACAACTCGGAAGAATTCGAGGCGATCTGCAAGCGCGGTCTGGAAGCCTCGCCGACCAACGAGCTGCTGATCGAAGAGTCGCTGCTCGGCTGGAAGGAGTACGAGATGGAAGTGGTCCGCGACAAGGCGGACAACTGCATCATCATCTGCTCCATCGAGAACCTGGATCCGATGGGCGTGCACACCGGCGACTCGATCACCGTGGCCCCGGCGCAGACGCTCACCGACAAGGAATACCAGATCATGCGCAACGCCTCGCTGGCGGTGCTGCGCGAGATCGGCGTGGACACGGGCGGCTCCAACGTGCAGTTCGCGATCAACCCGAAGGACGGCCGCATGATCGTCATCGAGATGAATCCGCGCGTCTCGCGTTCGTCCGCACTGGCGTCGAAAGCGACCGGCTTCCCGATCGCGAAAGTGGCGGCCAAGCTGGCTGTCGGCTTCACCCTCGATGAGCTGCGCAACGAGATCACCGGCGGCGCGACCCCGGCCTCGTTCGAGCCCTCGATCGACTACGTGGTGACCAAGGTCCCGCGCTTCGCCTTCGAAAAATTCCCGGCTGCCGACAAGCACCTGACCACGCAGATGAAATCCGTGGGCGAGGTGATGGCCATGGGCCGCACCTTCCAGGAGTCCTTCCAGAAGGCGCTGCGCGGCCTGGAAGTGGGCGTGGACGGCATGAACCAGAAGACCATCGACCGCGAGACGCTGGAAGAGGAACTGGGCGCGCCGGGGCCGGAACGCATCTGGTATGTGGGTGACGCCTTCGCACAGGGCTTCACGCTGGACGAGGTGCATAACCTCACCAAGATCGACCCGTGGTTCCTCGTGCAGATCAAGGAGATCGTGGACATCGAGCTGTGGCTCGATACGCAGAAACTCGAGAACATCGACAAGCCGACCCTGTACAAGTTGAAGCAGAAGGGCTTCTCGGACCGCCGCCTGGCCTACCTGCTGCAGACCGACGCCGCCACCATCCGCGCGCGCCGCCATGCGGACGGCATCCGCCCGGTGTACAAGCGCGTGGACACCTGCGCCGCAGAATTCGGCACCAATACGGCCTACATGTACTCGACCTACGACGAGGAGTGCGAGTCCAACCCCACCGACAAGAAGAAAATCATGGTGCTGGGCGGTGGCCCGAACCGCATCGGCCAGGGCATCGAATTCGACTACTGCTGCGTGCATGCGGCATTGGCGATGCGCGAGGACGGCTACGAGACCATCATGGTCAACTGCAATCCGGAGACCGTCTCCACCGACTACGACACGTCGGACCGCCTGTACTTCGAGTCGCTGACGCTGGAAGACGTGCTGGAAATCGTGGACCTGGAAAAGCCGGTCGGCGTGATCGTGCAGTACGGCGGCCAGACCCCGCTGAAGCTCGCGCTGGACCTGGAAGCGAACGGTGTGCCGATCGTCGGCACCTCGCCGGACATGATCGACGCCGCCGAAGACCGCGAGCGTTTCCAGAAGCTGCTGCAGGACCTGGGCCTGCGCCAGCCGCCCAACCGCACCGCGCGCACCGAGCCGGAAGCACTGGAACTGGCGCAGCAGATCGGCTATCCGCTGGTGGTGCGCCCGTCCTACGTGCTGGGCGGCCGCGCGATGGAGATCGTCCATGAGCAGCGCGACCTGGAGCGCTACATGCGCGAAGCGGTCAAGGTCTCCAACGATTCGCCGGTGCTGCTGGACCGCTTCCTGAACGACGCGATCGAGTGCGACGTCGACTGCATCTCCGATGGCGAGACCACCTTCATCGGCGGCGTGATGGAGCACATCGAGCAGGCGGGCGTGCACTCGGGCGACTCGGCGTGCTCGCTGCCGCCGTACTCGCTGTCGGCCGAAACGATCGCGGAACTGAAGCGCCAGACCTCCCTGATGGCCAAGGCCCTCAACGTAGTCGGCCTGATGAACGTGCAGTTCGCGATCCAGCACCAGGACGGGCAGGACGTCGTCTACGTGCTGGAAGTGAACCCGCGCGCCTCGCGCACGGTGCCGTACGTCTCCAAGGCCACCGGCTTGCAGCTGGCGAAGATCGCCGCGCGCTGCATGGTCGGCCAGAAGCTGGCGGAACAGGGCGTCACGCAGGAAGTAGTGCCGCCGTACTTCAGCGTCAAGGAAGCGGTGTTCCCGTTCGCCAAATTCCCGGGCGTGGATACCATCCTCGGTCCGGAGATGAAATCCACCGGTGAAGTCATGGGCGTGGGCTACACCTTCGGCGAAGCCTTCGTGAAGTCGCAGCTGGCGGCAGGCGTGAAGCTGCCGACGCCGGAATCGGGCAAGGTGTTCCTGTCCGTGAAGGGCTCGGACAAGCCGCGTGCCGTGGCCGTGGCCCGCGACCTCGCCAAGATGGGCTTCCAGATCTGCGCCACCAAGGGCACAGCGGCCGTGATCGCGGCGGCGGGTGTCGAAGTGCAGGCGGTGAACAAGGTGCTGGAGGGCCGCCCGCACGTGGTGGACATGATCAAGAACCACGAGATCGCCCTCGTCATCAACACGGTGGAAGAGAAGCGCTCCGCCATCACGGACTCGCGTACGATCCGCACCTCGGCGCTGGCCGAACGCGTGACGACCTACACCACCATCGCCGGCGCGGAAGCGGCAGTGCAGGGCATGCGGCATCTGGACGAGCTGCGGGTGTACGATTTACAAGGCCTGCATAAAACCTTAAACTAGCCAGAACCGGGTACCATTGCGTACCTGAGCAGTACCCAAGCCACAGAGTTCGTGCGGCCTTTGCCGCGCGCTCTGTGGTTTTCATTTGATAAGCCAAGAGATACACCATGAATACGACAACGACGCCGCTGACCAAAGTGGGCGCGGATCTGCTGCGCGAAGAACTCCACCAGCTGAAAACCAAGGAACGCCGCAACGTCATCGAGGCCATCGCCGAAGCGCGTTCGCACGGCGACCTGTCGGAGAATGCGGAATATGACGCGGCCAAGGAACGCCAGGCCTTCGTGGAAGGCCGCATCGCGGAGCTGGAGGCCAAACTGTCCTCCGCCCAGATCATCGACCCGTCCACGCTGGACGCCGAAGGCCGCGTGGTGTTCGCATCGACCGTGGACCTGGAAGATCTGGAGTCCGGCGCCAACGTGAGCTACCAGATCGTCGGCATCGACGAGGCGGATCTGAAGCTCAATAAAATCTCGGTGACTTCGCCGATCGCCCGCGCGCTGATCGGCAAGTACGCCGGCGACGTGGTGGAAGTGCAGGCCCCGAGCGGCCCGCGCGAGTACGAGATCCTCGAAGTCCGCTACGTTTGAGCGCCCCTGTGATCCAGCGCCTCCACCTCTTTGCGGCCACCCTGTGGGCGGGCGCGCTCTGGGGCGGGGCGCTGATCGCCTGGCAGTTCTTCGCGACGCTGGACCGCGCCACCGCGGGACGTGGCGTGACCTCGCTGTTCGCCACGGAGGCTTACATTGCGATCGGGTGCGCAGCACTGCTGCTGATTGCGCAGCCGTCCAAGGCGGTGCGCGGGATCGTGCTGGGGATGCTGGCCTGTGCGCTGACGCAGCGCTTTGGCCTGGTGCCGCTGATGGAGGAGCTGAAGGCGCAGATGGCGGCCAACGGCGGGGTGCTCACCGCCGGCCTGAAGACCGAATTCGGTCTATTGCATCTGGGGTCGACGGTGTTCTACGGGATCGAGTGCGTCCTCGCGTGGCTTCTGGTGAAGCGCACGCGATAATGAGTAGGGGATATCACGTGATATCCCCAAAAATCATTTGCCGAGTGCGGACTTTTTCTGGCTGGTCTGGCGCGGTTTCGCGCGCTTGATGGAACCGCCGGCGGTCACGCGCTCATTCCCCTTCAGGAGAACCTTGGTGACGGTCGGCTTGCTGCGCCCCGACGGCGACGGCTTGACGATGGTGACCTCACGCATCCCCTTGCCCGTCTTGCCACTACGTGCCTTGGCTTCGTCCTTCTTCGGACGATAAATCACCAGCAGCTTGCCGATGTGCTGCACCGGCGCCGCGTCCATCTCGGCCACGATCTGTTCGTACATGGCGATGCGCGCCTCGCGGTCGTCGCCAAAGACGCGGATCTTGATCAGGCCATGCGCATCCAGGCTGGCCGAGATTTCTTTGAGCACGGAGGGAGTCAGGCCCGCTTCGCCGATCATGACGACCGGCTTGAGCGCGTGGGCTTCGGCGCGCAGGGCGCTGCGCTCGACGGGGGTGAGGGAAATCATGGTTATCTTTTTCGATAAAGCTTTAAAAGCAGTATTCTACGCGAATGGCCAAGAACAAATTCAACAAAAACTGGATCCACGACCACATTAACGACCCGTACGTGAAGCTGGCGCAGAAGGAGGGCTACCGCGCCCGCGCCGCCTACAAGCTCAAGGAAATCGACGAAGAGGCCAAGCTGATCAAGCCCGGCCAGGTGATCGTGGACCTGGGCTGCACGCCGGGCAGCTGGGGCCAGTACACCCGCCGCAAGCTCGCGGGCGGCAAGGACGGCGGGATCAACGGCACCATCATCGGGCTGGACATGCTGCCGATGGAGCCGATCGCCGACATGCACTTCATCCAGGGCGACTTCCGCGAAGAAGAGGTGGTGGCCCAGCTGGACGAGATCCTGGCCGGGCGCCAGGTGGACTTGGTGCTGTCCGACATGGCGCCCAACCTGTCCGGCATCCCGACCGCCGACGCGGCGCGGATGGAGCATTTGATCGACCTGGCCATCGAATTCTCCCAGCAGCACATGAAGCCGGAAGGCGCGCTGCTGGTCAAATGCTTCAAGGACATGGGCTTCACCCAGATCGTCGAAAAGTTCCGCACCGAGTTCAAGGTGGTCCAGCAGAAGAAGCCGAAGGCCAGCCGCGACAAGTCGTCCGAGATCTTCTTGCTGGGGCGGGGCCTGAAACATCCGGCCGACGCCTGATCCGCCCTTGATTTTTCTCGTCCCAGCCGCACATCCCTTGCGAACCCTGCGTGAACCTCTCCGGCGGGGAGGTTGTCAAAAGCGCTGTTTTGCCATTTTCCATGGCTTTTTGCAGGGTTTTTCGTCGTTTTCGGGGCGTTTCCGGCTGCTGCATGGCACAGGTACGCCAATACGAGTAGAATCGGCGTGTGTGTCATAGGGTAAAGATGCGCCCGCATCGAAGGAGTATTCGTGAATAATATGTTTTCCAAGTCCGCCATCTGGGTGGTCGTGCTCTTGCTGCTGTTTATGCTGTTCAAGCAGTTCGACACGCACTCGTCGGCCGGCGGCGCCCGGCCCATCGCGTACTCCGATCTGATCGAGGATGTGAAAGCCAAGCGCGTCAAGGACCTGGTGATCGAAGGGACCAGCATCACCGCCACCAAGACGGATGACACGCGCGTGCACACCACCGCGACGCTGCTGGACCGTGGCCTGATTTCGGACCTGGTCAACAACGGCGTGCACTTCGACGTGCGCCAGCCGGAAGAACCGTCCTTCCTGTCCCAGATTTTCATCAGCTGGTTCCCGATGCTGCTGCTGATCGGCGTGTGGGTGTTCTTCATGCGCCAGATGCAGGGCGGCGGCAAGGGCGGCGCGTTCTCCTTCGGTAAGTCGAAGGCGCGCATGATGGATGAATCGAACAACACCGTGACCTTTGCCGACGTCGCCGGCTGCGACGAAGCGAAGGAAGAAGTCGGCGAGATCGTCGAATTCCTGAAAGACCCGAGCAAATTCCAGAAGCTGGGCGGCCGCATCCCGCGCGGCGTGCTGATGGTCGGTCCTCCGGGTACCGGTAAGACCCTGCTGGCGCGCGCCATCGCCGGCGAAGCCAAGGTGCCGTTCTTCTCGATCTCCGGTTCGGACTTCGTCGAAATGTTTGTCGGCGTGGGTGCGTCCCGCGTGCGCGACATGTTCGAGAACGCCAAGAAGCATTCGCCGTGCATCATCTTCATCGACGAGATCGACGCGGTCGGCCGCCATCGCGGCGCCGGCATGGGCGGCGGGAACGACGAGCGCGAGCAGACCCTGAACCAGCTGCTGGTCGAAATGGACGGCTTCGAGGCGACTTCGGGCACCATCGTCGTGGCTGCGACCAACCGCGCTGACGTGCTGGACAAGGCGCTGCTGCGCCCGGGCCGCTTCGACCGCCAGGTGATGGTCGGCCTGCCGGACATCCGCGGCCGCGAGCAGATCCTGAATGTCCACATGCGCAAGGTGCCGATCTCGTCGGACGTGAAGGCGGACGTGCTGGCCCGCGGGACCCCGGGTTTCTCGGGTGCGGACCTGGCCAACCTGGTCAATGAAGCCGCCCTGTTCGCCGCGCGCCGCAACAAGCGCCTGGTGGAGATGAACGACTTCGAGGATGCGAAGGACAAGATCTTCATGGGTCCGGAGCGCAAGTCCATGGTCATGCGCGAGGAAGAGCGCCGCAACACGGCCTACCACGAGTCGGGCCACGCGGTGGTCGCCAAGCTGCTGCCCAAGGCTGACCCGGTCCACAAGGTCACGATCATGCCGCGCGGCTATGCGCTGGGCCTGACTTGGCAGCTGCCCGAGCATGACAACCTGTCCGGCTACAAGGACAAGATGCTGGAAGAAATCTCGATCCTGTTCGGCGGCCGCATCGCGGAAGAGCTGTTCGTGGGCCAGATGTCGACCGGCGCCTCGAACGACTTCGCCCGCGCGACCAAGCTGGCGCGCTCGATGGTGACCCGGTTCGGCATGTCGGACGCGATGGGCGTGATGGTGTACGAGGATTCGGAGAACGAAGGCTTCTTCGGCGGCAGCACCAAGACCATCTCCGAGGCCACCCAGCAGAAGGTGGACGCCGAGATCCGCGCGATCCTGGACGGCCAGTACGCTCTGGCGCGCCGCCTGCTGGAAGAGAACCGCGAGAAGGTCGAGATGATGACCAAGGCGCTGCTCGACTGGGAGACCCTGGATGCGGAGCAGATCAACGATATCATGGCCGGTAACGAGCCGCGTCCGCCGAAGGTCAGCCTGCTGACCAAGCGTCCGCCGAGCGATCCGGGTCAGGGCGGCGTGCAGAACGCACCGGCACCGGCTTGATTTGACTGTGTTTGCCTGAGGAAGGGTGGGGCTGCGGCTCCGCCCTTTTTTGTTTTCATATCGTTATCTATGCGTCAATACCTCCAATGCGGCCGGTTCGGCTTCAATCTCGATAAGAAGGCCGTGGTCATGGGCATCCTGAACGTGACGCCCGATTCGTTTTCGGACGGCGGCCGGCACGCCTCGCTGGAGTTCGCCGTCACCCATGCCGAACAGATGATCGAGCAGGGCGTGGACATGATCGACATCGGCGGCGAATCCTCGCGCCCCGGGGCGCCCGTGGTGCCGCTGGAGGAAGAGCTGCGCCGCGTGATGCCGGTGATCTACGCCTTGCGCGAGCTCGACAAGCCTTTGTCGATCGATACGTACAAGCCCGAGGTGATGCGCGAAGCCGTGCTGGCGGGCGCGGACATGATCAACGACATCAACGGCTTCCGCGCACCGGGCGCCATCGAGGCCGTGCGCGATTCCGACTGCGGCCTATGCCTGATGCACATGCTGCGCGACCCGGCCACCATGCAGCAGGACCCGCACTATGACGACGTGGTGGGCGAGGTGATCGCCTTCCTGCGGTCCCGCGTGGACGAGATGACGGCCGCGGGTATCGACCGCGAGCGCATCTGCATCGACCCCGGCTTCGGCTTCGGCAAGACGCTGGAGCACAACGTGGCCCTGGTGCGCGCCATCGGCCGCATGCGCGATGAACTCGGCCTGCCGGTGCTGGCGGGCCTGTCGCGCAAGTCCATGATCGGGGCGCTGACCGGCAAGCCGGTCGAGCAGCGCGTGGCGGGCAGCCTCGCCGGGGCATTGGCTGCGGTGGCGCATGGCGCTAGAATTGTGCGCGTGCATGACGTTGCGGAAACAGTCGATGCACTGAAGGTCTGGCACGCCTGCGCCTGAACCGTTTCCGCACTCCCTTTCACAACACACGAGAACACACAATATGGGACGTAAATATTTCGGCACGGACGGCGTCCGCGGCCTGGTCGGCGAAGCCCCGATCACCCCGGATTTCGTCATGCGCCTCGGCTACGCCGCCGGCAAAACGCTGGTCAAGACTGCCACCAGCACCGCCAGCGGCCGTCCCACGGTCCTGATCGGCAAGGACACGCGCATCTCCGGCTACATGCTGGAAGCGGCGCTGGAGGCCGGATTCTCGGCGGCGGGCGTGGACGTGATGCTGGCCGGGCCGATGCCGACCCCGGCCATCGCCTACCTGACCCGTGCGCTGCGGTTGCAGGCGGGCGTGGTGATCTCGGCGTCCCACAATCCGTTCCAGGACAATGGCATCAAGTTCTTCTCGGAACACGGCACCAAGCTGCCGGACGCGGTGGAACTGGAGATCGAGGCGGCGCTCGACCAGCCGATGGGCTGCGTGCCGTCGGACAAGCTGGGTCGCGCGACCCGCCTGCGCGACGCGGGCGGGCGCTACATTGAATTCTGCAAGAGCACCTTCCCGAACGAGCTCGACCTGCGCGGTTTGAAGATCGTGGTCGACTGCGCCCATGGCGCGGCGTACGACATCGCCCCGCATGTGTTCCACGAACTGGGCGCGGAGGTGATTTCCATCGGCGTCAAGCCGGACGGCTTCAACATCAACGCCGGCTTTGGCGCGACCTCGCCGAAGGCGCTGTCGGAGGGGGTGGTCGAGCACAAGGCTGACCTGGGCATCGCGCTGGACGGCGACGCCGACCGCCTGATCATGTGCGACGGCTCGGGCCGCATCTACAACGGCGACGAGCTGCTGTATGTGATGGTCAAGGACCGCATGGCCGTGGGCCCGGTCAAGGGCGCGGTCGGCACCCTGATGACCAACATGGCGCTCGAAGTCGCGTTCAAGGAAATGGGCATCGGCTTCGCGCGCGCCAAGGTCGGCGACCGCTACGTGCTGGAAGTCATGCAGGAGCGTGGCTGGCTGTACGGCGGCGAGGGCTCGGGCCACCTGCTGTGCCTGGACAAGCACACCACCGGCGACGGCATCGTCTCGGCGCTGCAGGTGCTCTCGGCGCTCAAGCGCTCGAACCAGTCGCTGGCGCAGTGCTGCGGCGACCTGACCCTGTTCCCGCAGACCCTGATCAACAAGCGCGTGACGGCCGGGTTCGACTGGCAGAAGTCCGAGGCGCTGGTGGCCGAGAAAGCCAAGGTCGAACAGGAGCTGGGCGACACCGGCCGCGTCCTGATCCGCGCATCGGGCACCGAACCGCTGATCCGCGTGATGGTCGAAGCCAAGGATCCCAAGCACGCCGAAGCGATGGCGCGCCGCCTGGCGGACATGCTCGAACAGCAGGCCGCCTGAGTCTCTTTCGCGCAGGGGGCAGGGTATAATCCTGCTCCCTTTCAATCTGCCCATAGCTCAGCTGGATAGAGCAACGGCCTTCTAAGCCGTAGGTCGCTGGTTCGAACCCAGCTGGGCAGGCCAATCCCGCCGCAGTGCCCGACTATTCGCGCCCGATGTTCCAGCGGCGCATGATCTCCTTCTTTTTGCCGTTGGCGCTGATGATGCGGTAGCCGCGGTTGAACAGCTCGCGCGCGTGCTCGCCGTTCGGGTGCGTCTGGCTGAAGCCGATGTAGGAGCCCATCGGATGCGCTTCGAAGGCCACCGCCAGGTGGCCGACCTGGGCGTCATGCAGCATGCGCTCGCCGGTCTTGATCTGGTCGACCATAATGATCGCCAGGTCGATGCGGCCCGCTTCCAGTTTCTTGAGATTGCCCGCCTCCGTGTTCGCACGGTCGAGGATGACGCCGCGCGCCTCCATGACGTGGAGGGAATCGGGATATTCGTAGCCGTTGACGATGCCGACGCGGGTGCCGGGACGCACTTGCGCCTCCGACCGGGCGTGGACGGGGTGCTTCGGATTTTCGTAGTAGCGTGGCCAGACGCGGAACAGGGGCACATCGGCCAGCTTCACCTTGCCGGCTTGCTCGGGCGCAGGGGACATGTTGAAGCAGCCGGCCACCAGACCGGTCATCACGTACGCCTTGCAGCGGGCGTAGGGCACCAGGATCAGCTTGATGTCGACTCCGATCGCAGCGTACGCGGCGGTCACGACGTCGTTGGCGTAGCCGGTGCCGTCGCTGCCGGACCACGGGGCCGCGGCGTTTTCGACCATCAATTCCAGGGGCGGGGCGGCGTGGACGGGGCCCGCAGCGAGCAGGGCGGCGAAGGCGAGAGCACGGTAACCGGAATTCATGGGTGCATTGTGACGGAAAATTCACGCGGACGGGTAGCTGATCGCGCCGAAGTTTCTCAGCCGTGCACACTCGCATCGGGGGGCAGAAACGGCTATGCTGTCTCGCTGAGCCATTGATATGGATGAGTTGTGCGCGACGAAGCGGACAGTGCCTTGCAGGACCCGGTGCGACGGCGGCTGGCAATCGGCCTCGGCGTGTCGTTGCTCGTCCATGCGCTGTTGCTGATGCTGCAGTTCGGGGTGGCTTCGCTGGCGCTGCCGGATCTGCAGCCGGGGGCGATCACGGTACGGTTGATGGATGCACCGCCCGGTCCAGCCATGCCGGCGGTGCCGCCGGTGCCGGCCGCGCCGCTTAAGCTGCCTGATGTGCCAGTGGCGGTTGTTTCCCCTGTCGAGAGTAAGCCCGACGCCCGGCCGGCTTACAAGGATGTGCAGGGGCTGACCGTTTTCGCCTACACACCGCCGCCGGTGCCGCCAGCTGCTCCTGCCCGGAGGCCGCGGCCGGCCCACAGAGTGAGTACCCCTCGAGTGGCCAAGAAGGAGCCGGCGCTGCGTGTGATCGCGCAGGATGCGGTGGAGTCCGCGTTCAAGGTGCCGCTGCCTTCACCGGAGGAGTCTGCGGAGAAGACGCTGGACCGCACTGCTGCGCAGGACGGGGCGGAGGGCGGTTCGGGCACGGACCAGATGCGCGACGAGGACGCCGAGCGGGCGCGTGCGGCCGAACTGGCGGCTGCGGAAGAGGCCGAGCGCCAACAGGACGAGCAGGAGCGAATCGCCGCCGAGGCAGCCCGCCAGCAGGAGCAAGAGCGGGTCGCCGCTGAAGCAGCACGCCAGCAGGAGCAAGAGCGGATCGCCGCTGAAGCAGCCCGCCGGCAGGAGCAGGAACGGAGCGCCGCAGAAGCGGTTCGCCAGCTGGCGCAGGAACGGATCGCCGCCGAATCGGCGCGCCAACGTGAGCAGGAACGGCTGGCTGCTGAGGATGCCCGCAAGCGCGAGCAAGAGCGCGTCGCTGCCGAAGCCGCGAATCAGCGCGAGCAGGAGCGCCGAGCCGCCGAGGACGCCCGCAAGCGTGAACAGGAACGCAAGGCCGCAGAAGAGGCGCGCCAACGCGAGAAGGAACGAATCGCCGCTCAAGAGGCGC
>NZ_SPVF01000063.1 GCF_004614185.1 Zemynaea arenosa
CACGCGGCCAGGCATCCCGGCCGCGTGAGCGTGGACGACGACGGAGAGACCCACTGGAGCTGGCGCTACGAGACCTCGCCGCTGCGCGGCCCGCGCTGGTCCTGCCGCGGCGAGCTGCACAACGATCTTGCGCCGGATGTGCGCTGCGGCCAGCGCCCGAACGAAGTGGCGGTCCAACGCTAACGCAGTTCTCACGATGGGAGGCCCGCCGATGAAACACCCCAGCTCCACCCTGACCGCCGATGATCTGCCGGGCACGCCCAGCGGCGCTGACGCCGTAGCCGGCCGCCCCGCCGGAGTCCTGCTCCCCGGCCGGGACCTTCTGATCGTTGCCCGCTACTTCACCCCGACCGAGGCGCACGTGGTGTGCGGCTGCCTGGTCGCCGCCGGCATCCCGGCGGTCGTCGCTGACGACAACCTGGTGCAAGCCAATTCCCTGTGGACCCCGGCTCTGGGTGGGGTGCGCGTTCTCGTACCGTCTGAACACATGGCCGAGGCGCAAGCCGTCATCGCCGCCTACGAGCGCGGCGAGTTCTCCTTGCGGGATGATGAGGACGTCGGCCCGGCGGCGCCTTAGGCGACCGTTGCGAGATTGACCAGCAACTGGCGCACGGAGGCCCGCACGGCGTTGAATTCTGCGCGGCGGGTGTGGCGGTTCAGGCGGAACAGCATCAGGCCTTCGATCTGCGCCACCATGAGGATCGCGCGCTGCATGTATTCCTCGTCCCCGATCCGGGGATTCAGCCCGCGAATCAGGTTGTAGATCGTCTTGCGCTCGCGCGCCATCATCTTGTCCATCAGCCGCGAGGCAAACGGATTGCGCGAGGCCAGCGCCCAGATCTCGAAGAACAGCGCGTGCGTCACCGGATCGGTGATTTCCTCCAAAAACATGTCCGCCGTCGACAGGAAGCGCTCCAGCGGAGGCGCATCCTGCATGGCCGCCGCGATCGCGTCGATCTTCGACTGGAACACGTCCATCGTGTACAGCAGCAGCGCCTCCAGCAGCGAGTCCTTGTCCGGATAGTAGTGCTGCACATTGGAGAGCGAGATCCCGGCCCCCGCCGCCACCTTCCGCATCGACAGCCCTGCATACCCGTCGCTGGCCAGCAGGGTGCGCGCGCACTGGAGGATCTCCTGCGCCCGCCCGAGCCCTTTCTCGGTCGTGGACGAGGCTTTGTTTTTGAGAGCACTATTCAGCATGGCTGTCATTATGGCACGCCGATTTGACAAATAGTACAGCTGACCTATAATCGTCCGACGCACTAGGTCGCCCGACCTAATCACAGCTATGGAGACAGAGATGAGCCGCAAAGTGTTCGTCGCCGGCGTGGGCATGATCCCGTTCGCGAAGCCCGGCAGCAGTGCCCCCTACGACGAGATGGGTGCCCACGCCGCCCGCCAGGCGCTGCAGGATGCCGGCGTCCCGTATGACAATGTGGAACAGGCCTACGCGGGCTACGTCTACGGCGACTCCACCAGCGGCCAGAAGGCCCTGTACAAGGTCGGCATGACCGGCATTCCTATCGTCAACGTCAACAACAACTGCTCCACCGGGTCCACCGCCCTGTTCCTCGCGCGCCAGGCCGTGGAAAGCGGCGCCGCCGACTGCGTTCTGGTGCTGGGCTTCGAGCAGATGGCGCCGGGCGCGCTGGCCTCCGTGTTCCAGGACCGCCCGAGTCCTTTCGACGCCTTCGACGATGTCACCGAGAAGCTGGTCGGCATGGCCGAGATCCCGCTGGCGCTGCGCTACTTCGGCGGCGCGGGCCTGGCTCATATGCAGAAGTACGGCACACCGCTGGAGGCTTTCGCGAAGGTACGCGCCAAAGCCAGCCGCCATGCCGTCAACAACCCGCTCGCCCTCTTCAAGAAAGAGGTGAGCGTCGATGACGTGATGAATGCGCCCGTGATCTGGCCCGGCGTGATGACCCGCCTGATGGCCTGTCCGCCGACCTGCGGGGCCGCGGCCGCGCTGCTGGTCTCCGAGGACTACGCCCGCAAGCACGGCCTGCGCACCGACGTCTACATCGCGGCGCAGTCCATGACCACCGACCGCCCGGGCACCTTCAGCGCGGACGACATGATGCGCGTGGTCGGCTACGACATGAGCCACGAAGCCGCCGCCCAGGTCTACGCCCGCTCCGGCATCGGCCCCGATCAACTGGACGTGGTGGAGCTGCACGACTGCTTCGCCCACAATGAGCTGATCACCTATGAAGCCCTGGGCCTGTGCGGCGAGGGCGAAGCGGACAAGTTCATCAGCGAGGGTGACAACACCTACGGCGGCAAGGTCGTTACCAATCCGTCCGGCGGCCTGCTGTCCAAGGGCCACCCGCTGGGGGCAACCGGTCTCGCCCAGTGCTACGAACTGACCCACCAGCTGCGCGGCACGGCCGACGCACGCCAGGTGGATGGTGCGCGCATCGCCCTCCAGCACAACCTGGGCCTGGGCGGCGCTTGCGTGGTCACCATGTACCGCTCGAATTGAGGAGGCGCCATGAACTACGTCTCTCCCTGGATGGACGCAGACCTGGAAGGCTTCCGCGATGCGGTCAAACGCTTCGTGGACGCGGAAATCGTTCCGCACAATGAACGCTGGCGCAAGCAGCAGCACGTGGACCGCGACACCTGGAACAAGGCCGGCGAGATGGGCATCCTGCTCGCCGACATCCCGGAGGAATACGGCGGCTCCGGCGGCACCTTCGCGCACCAGGCGATCGTGTTCGAGGAGTTGAGCTTCTCCGGCGATACCGCCTTCGGCATCCACGTGCACGCCATCGTCGCGCACTATTTGCTGAACCAGGGCACCGAGGAGCAGAAGCGCACCTACCTTCCCAAGCTGGCCAGTGGCGAAATGGTGGCCGCCATCGCGATGACGGAGCCGGGCGCCGGTTCGGATCTCAAGGGTATCCGTACTACAGCTAAACTGGAGGGCGACCATTACGTGCTGCACGGGTCCAAGACCTTCATCTCCAATGGCTACCTGGCGGACTTGATCCTGGTGGTCGCCAAGACCGACCCCGAAGCAGGGTCCAAGGGCATTTCGCTGATGCTGCTTGAGACGAAGAACTGCGGCGACGGATTCCGCGTCGGCCGCATCTTGGAGAAGGTCGGCCAGAAGGGGCAGGACACCTGCGAACTGTTCTTCGACGGTGCCCGCGTGCCGCGTGAGAATGTGCTGGGCGGGGTGGAAGGCAAGGGCTTCGTGCAGCTGATGACTGAGCTGCCGTACGAGCGCGTGATTGTCGGCATCGCCGGCGTGGCCGCCATCGAGAAGGCACTGGCGCTCACCATCGAGCACACCAAGGAGCGCAAGGCGTTCGGGCAAGCGCTCATCGAACTGCAGAATACGCGCTTCGTGCTCGCCGAGATCAAGACCGAAGCGACCGTGGCGCGCACCTTCATCGACCGCTGCATCGTCGACATGCTGGAAGGGCGCATGGACACCGAACTCGCGTCCATGGCCAAGTACTGGATCACGGACCTGCAATGCAAAGTGGTGGACCAGTGCGTGCAGCTGTTCGGCGGATATGGTTACATGCTTGAATATCCGATCGCGCAGCTGTACGTAGACGCACGTGTGCAGCGCATCTACGGCGGCGCCAACGAGATCATGAAAGAGATCATCTCTCGTTCTTTGTAAGGAGCAGTGCATGGCGGGACCGCTGGCAGGGCTGAAGGTCATCGAGATGGTGGGTATCGGCCCTTGCCCGTTCGCGGCGATGCTGCTGGCCGATATGGGAGCCGACGTGATCCGCATCGACCGCGCGGCGCCGCCCGGTGCGGACAATCCGTTTCCCATCCTCGGGACCAAGTACGACGTGATGGCGCGCGGACGCGAGGCCATTGCTGTGGACCTCAAGAGTGCAGCGGGCCGCGCGACCGTGCTGGCGCTGGTCGAACAAGCCGACATCCTGATCGAAGGATTCCGCCCCGGTGTGATGGAACGCCTTGGGCTCGGACCAGATGCGTGCCACGAGCGCAATCCACGGCTGGTCTTCGGCCGCATCACTGGCTGGGGGCAGGACGGCCCGCTCGCGCAGGCCGCGGGCCACGACATCAACTACATCGCGCTCACCGGCATGCTGGGTGCGATGGGCCGCCAAGGCGAGCCACCCGCTCCGCCCCTTAACCTCCTCGGCGACTTTGGTGGTGGCGGCATGCTGCTGGCCTTCGGCGTGATGTGCGCGGCGTGGGAAGCGCGCGCTTCCGGGCAAGGCCAAGTCGTGGACAGCGCCATGACCGATGGCGCGGCGCTGCTCGGGTCCATGATCTATGGGATGCGGGCCTACGGCGAGTGGAATGCGCAGCGCGGTGCCAACATGCTCGACGGCGGCGCGCATTTCTACGACACCTATGCCTGTGCCGATGGCCGCTTCGTTTCGATCGGCGCCATCGAGCCCCAGTTCTATGCGAAGCTGCGCGCGCTGGCGGGCCTCGGCCAGGATCCCGACTTCGACGCCCAGATGGACCGCGAACGTTGGCCCGCGCTGAAGGCCAGGCTGGCCGCCATCTTCCGCACCCGCACGCGCGATGAGTGGTGCGCCCTGATGGAAGGCACGGACGCCTGCTTCGCCCCCGTGCTGGACATCGACGAAGCACCGCAGCACCCGCACAATGCGGACCGCCACACCTTCGTCGACATCGCGGGCGTCCCGCAACCCGCTCCCGCCCCGCGCTTCTCGCGCACCGCCGCGGACACGCCCATGCCGCCCTCGCGGACGGGCGCCGCCGCTGCTTTGCGCCGTTGGGGCGTCACGGAAGATCGTCTCCGCGCCCTCGGTCTGTGAGGGCTATCTGCCACCCGCTACAATGCCTTTATTGCTGACTTGAGGGGGCGGGTATGACGGTGGGCCGAATTCTGCGTGCGGTGCTGATTGGCGTGGCCGCGTTCTGGCTACTGTCCCTGCTCCCGGCTATCCTCCTGCGCATGAACGGCATCGAGCTTCCCCAAGCCCCGGCCGTGCCTGAGGAACCGGTCTACCACGACCGGACGGGCAAGACCATCAACCGCGCCGAATACGACGCCATGCTGGGCCGCGAATACGCCGCCGCGCACGGCATCCGCACCCACGCCGAGTGCAAGGCCCAGCTTCAGCACCTCCAGCAGCTCGCGTGCGACCGCTACGTCTCAAGCCAGAAATCCATCCCGCCGCACATCAAGCAAACCGATTGGGCCAGCGGCAAAACCACCGAACAATGCCGCCGCGAAGTGGATGCCTACTGGAGCGCGTTGGTCGAGGACCTGCGCGAGATGGGTGACGATCACGCCGCCGGCGTCTGGACCCGCAAGCACTGGGCGCCGGAATCGGCCGAGTGCCAGAACTATGACAACGTCCGCATCAGCAAGGTGATCCACGAACCGCAGGCCCGCCTCAGCGCCATCCTGAAGCGCCTCGACAGCGGCGGCACCGCCACCGACGAAGACCGCGCCATGGTCCGCCGTGACCTGCCCGGCGTCGCCGCCTTCCCCGACAACCCCTACCGCACCGCCTACCTCAGGGACGCCGACCGCTTTCTACAGCTCGCGCCTTGACGATTTGCCGTCCAGTTGGACAGTATCAATTGCGCCCCATGCGCTGCTCCTAAGCTGAGATCAAATCGCTTTCGGGGAGTGCATCATGTGGTTCGATCACCAAGCCTTCTTTACCGCCTACGAGGACCGCTTCGCCCCGCTCACCGCGCCCAAGCGCGCGGGGCTGGATGTGCTGCTCGGCTTCATGCAGCTGGACCAGGCGATCCAGGACATCCGCATCGCCGCCTACATGCTGGCCACGGTCAAGCACGAGTGCGCCGACAGCTGGCAGCCAATCACGGAGTGGGGCCCCGACGAGTACTTCGACAAGTACGAGCCGAACACGCCCCTCGGCGTGCAACTCGGCAATATCCAGCCGGGCGACGGGCGCCGCTACAAGGGCCGCGGCTATGTGCAGATCACCGGCCGTACCAATTACAGCCGCCTGGGCGACGCGCTTGGCATCGGCGACGCCCTCGTCAACGACCCCGACCGCGCGCTCGATCCGCTCACGGCCTACCGTATGCTGTCGATGGGGATGCTGGAGGGCATGTTCACCGGGCGGGCACTGGGTGACTACGTGAGCGAGCGCGGCACGGACTATGTGAACGCACGCCGCGTCGTCAACGGCCTGGACCAGGCGACCACGATTGCCGCCTATGCCCTCGGCATCGAACAGGCGTTGTATCTTGCGCTGCTGACGGCGGGCGGGTGAAACGGCCGTACAATCGGCGGGTCGCCACCTTCTTGACGCCGCCATGCACGTGCTCCCCCTGCGCCTGAACCCGGGTGCCGACCTGCGGTCCACCCTCGCCGCCGCGCTCGCCGAAACCGGAGCGCAGGCGGGGTTCGTCCTGCAGGCGATCGGCAGCCTTTCCGTGGCGCGCTTGCGCCTGGCGGGCCGCGACGATCTAACCGAACTGACCGGCGACTACGAGATCCTGGCGCTGGCGGGTTCGCTGTCCGTCGATGGTCCACACCTGCACATGAGCATTTCCGATCGCGACGGCAACGTCCTCGGCGGCCACGTGGGCACCGGTTGCGTGGTGCGGACCACGGTGGAAGCGCTGGTGGCCGTGCTGCCGGAACACAGTTTCACGCGCGTGCACGACGCTGCCACCGGATACCCGGAACTGCACATCGCCCGCGCCGCGGGCTCCAGCTAGCTCAATATCGGCGCCTTCAGCGCGCAACCAGCAGCCGCAGCCCCAGGCCGACGAAGATGGTCCCAGCCGCCCGATCCAGCCACATGCCTGCCTGCGGCCGTGCCTGCAGCCGCTGGCCCACCGCACCCGAGAAATATCCCAGCAGCCCGAACAACACCACCGCCTGCAGCGTGAACACGAGGCCCAGCACCGCCGTTTGCAGCGACGGGTGGCCCTGGCTGGCCACCACGAACTGCGGCAGGAAGGACAGGAAGAACAGCACCACCTTGGGATTGATGGCATTGGCGAACACGCCCTTGAGGAACAGCCGCCCGGCGGTCTCGTCCGCCGTCACCGCCGCCGCCTGCGCGCCGCCCTTGCTGCGCAGCGCGTTATAGCCCAGCCAGATCAAATACAGCCCGCCGCACACCTTGAGCGCTGTGAAGGCCACCGGTGACGCCGCCAGCAGGGCGCTCACCCCCAGCGCCGCCAGCAGAGTGTGGCTGAGACAACCCAGCGCGCAGCCGAGCCCGAACGCCATCCCCTTGATCCGTCCCTTGGACATGCCCAGGCCGAGCACCATGAGATTGTCCGGCCCGGGAGACAGCGTGATCAGCACGGCGACAGCGAGGAAGGACAGGATTTGCTGGAGTGTGAGCATGGCAGGCGCGAGAGTGGGAGCGAACCTCTATTGTACGAGCTCGGCCGGAACCGGGCCCAGGCATGAAAAAGCCCGCGCTTCCTCGCAGAAGGCGGGCTTGGGAGGGTGTCAGGCGATTACTTGGCCGTCAGCGCGTTCTTGACGGTGAGGCAGAGCTGGTCATCTTCCACCGAGTCCAGCAGCGCGCGGCGGGTGGCCGGCGACAGGTCCTTCATCTTGGCCGCCGCATCCTCCAGCCGCTTCACGCTCGCGGCCGTGCAAGCGTAAGGGATCAGGCTGTTGGAATACGCGCGGATGTAGACCGTGCTGCCTTTCTTGTCCAGCTCCGGCAGCTGCGCCAGACGCTGCTCGGCGGTCTTCTCGCTCAGCTCGCGCTGCTCGGGCGTGTACAGCGAGCCCATCGCAGTGCGGACTTTCGAGAACGGCAGCTTGGTCTGCAGGTCGGTCACCGTGCCCAGCCACTCGGCCTTCACCGCCGGGTCCGGACGCACGGCCGTGGCCGCGATCGCGCGGGCTTGGCCCGCATCCGACTTGTCGCGCTCCTGCTCCGCCTTCACCAGCTCGGCGGCACCGGCATAGTTGTAGCGGTTGAGGGCGTAGATGATGTTCCAGCGCAGATCCTGGTTGATGGTCAGGCCGTCCACCTTGGCCGAGCCGTCCAGCACCGCGGCCAGGCGCGCCAGGCCTTCCGGCGTACTGGTCACGCCCACGTACAGGTTGAACCACAGGCGCTGGAAGTTGTCGTTGCCCTTGGCGGCCACGGCGCGGTCCCAGGCCATCGCTTCCAGGTCCTTGCGGGTCTGGCGCGACCAGGCGTTGTCGACGCCCATGGCATCCATCAAGCCCTTGGCGCGCGCGACCTTGCCGGTCACGTCGGTGAGTAGGGTGTAGTCCTTCTCGCCCGGCAGGTTCTTGAACACCACGGCCATGTAGTCGTTGAGCGGCAGTTTGCCGTCGCGCACGCCATCCCACAGGCTCTGCCACAGCATCGCGCGCAGCAGCGGATCTTCCACGCCCGCCAGGTGGTTGCGGGCGGTTTCAAACGAGCGCTGGTCCAGCACCACCTTGGCAAAGCCCCAGTCCTGGTAGTTGGGGTAGACCAGGTCCGGGCAAGCGCTGCCGACCAGGCCCTTCACCGCCGTCTTGGCGCCGTTGTAGATGACGGGCACGTTCTTGTCCAGCACCAGCTGGCCATCCTTCATCTTGAAGCTGGCCACTTGCACGCGCTGCTCGCGCAGGGTCGGGAACTTGGCAGTGCCGCGCTGGTCGATCGTGAAGCTGTCGA
This sequence comes from Zemynaea arenosa, assembly GCF_004614185.1. GTDB lineage: Bacteria > Pseudomonadota > Gammaproteobacteria > Burkholderiales > Burkholderiaceae_D > Telluria > Telluria arenosa. The sequence goes on from NZ_SPVF01000063.1 coordinate 8,604, forward strand.
TCTTGCCGCCTTTGCAGCTGTAGTTGGCCGCGATGGTGTTCACGCCCGGTTCATACAGCCACTGCTTGGTCCAGGCCGAGAGGTCACGGTGCGCCGCTTCGCCCAGACTGCCGATGAAGTCCTGCAGCGTCGCGTTCTTGAACTGGTACTTCACCAGGTAGTTGTGCACGCCCTTGCGGAACACGTCCTCACCCAGCAGGTGGCGCAGCTGCTTCAGCGTGGACGCGCCCTTCGAATAGGTGATCGCGTCGATGTTGTCGAACGCGCTCTGGCTGGAGGGCACCGGCACCTCGATCGGGTGGGTGGTCGCGCGTGAATCCTGCGCATAGGCGGCCTGCTTGCCTTGCGAGTAGAAGGCCTGCCAGGCGTCCTTGAACTCGGTCGCTTCGGCGGTTGCCAGCGTGCCCATGAAGGAAGCGAAGCTCTCGTTCAGCCACAGGCCGTTCCACCACTTCATGGTGACCAGGTCGCCGAACCACTGGTGCGCCATCTCGTGCATGATCACGCCCGCCAGATTGTGTTTCTGGGCGGTCGTCATCTCGGCGCGGAACATAAAGCCGCCTTCCGCGAAGGTCACCGCACCCGCGTTCTCCATCGCGCCGTACAGGAAGTCCGGCACCAGCAGCTGGTCGTACTTGTTGAACTGGTAGGGGACGCCGAAGTATTCGTCGAAGAAGGCCAGGCCGGCCTTGGTGTAGCGGAACCATTCCTGCGGCTTGATCTGGGACGCGACCGACTGGCGCGAGAACAGGCGCATCGGATATTTGCCGGAAGTGTCTTCCCACACCTGGTACGGGCCGGCGGCGACTTCGAAGTTGTAGGCGGAGAGCTTCTTGGTGGTCGGGAAGGTCCAGCGCTTGCTGTCGGCGCCCACGTCTTCCACCTTGGTCTCGCGGCCGGTGGAGACCACCACCCAGTCCTTCGGCACGGTCACGGTCAGGCTGTAGGTGCCTTTCAGGTCCGGCTGGTCGAACAGCGCGAACATCTGGTGCGCGGCGGCCGGTTCGAAGTGGGTGTAGGTGTAGACGCGCTTGTCCACCGGGTCGACCATGCGGTGCAGGCCTTCGCCGTTGGTGCTGTGCGGGCGGTCGTAGCTGACCACCACCGTGTTCTTGCCTTTGACCAGGTCCTTCGGCTGCAGGGTGATGAACCAGTTGTTGTACTCAGGCTTGACCTCCTTGCCGTTGACGGTCAGGGTCTTGATGGTCGCCTTGTCCAGGTCGATGGTCAGCGGGCTGCTGGCATCCTTCAGGTTGAAGGTGAGGGTGGTGGTGCCGGAGAAGGTCTCCTTGCCGGTGATCGTCAGGTCGACCAGGTAGTCGACATTGGCGATGCGCGCGCTGCGGGCGAACGCGTCGGCCTGCGACAGGTAGGCGTTCTGCGCACGCGGGGCGGGCGCGGCGGCGTGGGCGGTGTGAAGGGCAAAAGCCGAGGCAATGGCAAGCGCAAGCGCGCGCGGAGCAGTCAGTTTCACGCTGGGGTCTCTCGTTCTAGGAATGCGTTGACGGAAAAAGCTGGGCGCAGCATAGCACTGGCGCTTTGATAAGCAAATATATGCATATCTGCATGCATACAGCGGTGGCCCGCCGGTGCTGGGGTTACAGTGCGCGCGTCATGACGTAGGCGTCGACGTAGCCGAGCTCGGTGTGATGGAAGGCGCCGGGGAGAGTACCGGCGATGGCGAAGCCGTGCTTCTGGTAGAGGGCCACCGCCGGGGCGTTGGTCGATACCACGAAGTTGAATTGCATCGAGCGGAAGCCTTGGGCGGTGGCTTTGGCGAGCGCGTCGCGCAGCATGGCGCCGCCGATGCCGCGTCCTTGCAGGTTTGGACTCACGAGGAAGGTCGCGCTGCTTACGTGGCTGGCGCGGCCAGGGAAGTTGGCGTTCAGCTTGTACATGCCGGCGACCTCGCCCCCGTCCAGCGCCACAAAGGACTGGATGCCAGGCGCCAGCCACATCGCATCGAACAGCTCGTCGGACGTGTCCTCCGTGAACGGCAGCGCGTCGCCGCCGCGGCACACGTCGCGGAACAGGGCGGCCATGGCGTCGCGGTACTGCGGCTGGGCGGGTTCCAGGCGGAGGCAAGCGGTCATCGTGAATGCAGCCCAAGTTGAAAAATTGGCACTGTACAGGCTTTCACCGCCCAGCGCGCGTGCCGCTCCAGTTCTCCTGAGGTCGCGTGCGGCCCCGTCCCGGCGGATGCGGCACAATCGGGCCACCATCCCGACCTCAGCCTTACTTCCCCACCCATGAAATCGCTGAAGCTGCTGTTCTCGATCGCGCATGCCGTGCTGGCGCTGATGTTCGTCGGCATGGCCGTGCTACTGACGGTTTACGCCGGAGTGACCGCCTGGGACGCGGTCGGCGTTGACGCCGAGGCTAACGCGCCGATCGCGATCGAAGCCATCGGCCTGCTGGCTATCGCGGTTGTGTCGCTGCAGATCGCCCAGACCATCACCGAAGAAGAGGTGGTCCGCGATGCCCACATCAGCGCTCCGACGCGCGTGCGCCGCTACCTGTCGCGCTTCATGGTCGTGGTGGTGGTGGCGCTGTCCATCGAAGGCCTGGTCGCCAGCTTCAAGACCCTGCACGAGGATCCCGAACTGCTGCCTCACGCTGCCTCCGTTCTGGTGGCTGCCGGCGTGCTGCTGGCCGGTTGGGGTGTCTTCATCCGCCTCAACAGGTCCGCCGAGGAACTGGAACCGGAAGCCATGGAGGCCGCGAAGAGCGAGGATGCCAAGGTCGACGAATAATGCCGGCCCAACGGAAAAAGCCGCTGCACCTTGCGGCACAGCGGCTTTCGAATTCTTGGTGGTGATAGCTGGACTTGAACCAGCGACCCTAGCATTATGAATGCTATGCTCTAACCAACTGAGCTATATCACCACGAGAGCCACGCATTATAGTGGCTTGGCCGGACCCTGTCAACGGATCGTGCAGCTCACGTGCGCCAGTAATTCGCCCGCCGGATCGGCCCCCAGGCAGTCGATCACGACCCGTTCCGGCATCGCACGCAGCCACGTGAGCTGGCGCTTGCACAGCTGGCGCGTGGCGGCGATGCCGGTCTCGCGCAGCTCATCCCGCGAGATCGTGCCATCTAAATATTCCCAGGTCTGCCGGTACCCCACGCAGCGCATCGATGGCAGCGACAAGTTCAAATCGCCGCGCGCCCGCAGCCGCGCCACTTCCGCCACCAGGCCCTCATCATCGCGCGTCCCGAGCATCGCGTCAAAGCGGGCCGCGATCCGTGCGTGCAGCACTGCGCGGTCGGACGGCTCCAGCGCATACGAGACCAGTTCGAAGGGCAGCTCCAGCTTGGGCCGCCCGGTCAGCAGTTCCGACATCGGCTTGCCGGACAACTCATAAATCTCCAGCGCGCGGTTGATGCGCTGCGCGTCGTTGGGCTTCAAACGCTCGGCGGTGACCGGGTCGACCGCCCGCAGCCGCTCATGCATCGCGGGCCAACCGAGGGCGGCGGCGTCGGCTTCGATGCGGTCGCGTACCGCCTGGTCGGCCTGCGGCAGGTCGTCCAGGCCTTCGGTCAGGCCCTTGTAGTACATCATGGTCCCGCCGACCAGCAGCGGCAGCGCGCCGCGCGAGGAAATCTCGTCCACCAGCCGCAGGGTATCGGCGCGGAACTGCGCCACCGAATAGGACTCGGTTGGCTCGATGATGTCGATGAGGTGATGACGGACCGCCGCCAGCTCCTCGGCCGAGGGCTTGGCTGTGCCGATGTCCATGCCGCGGTACACGAGTGCCGAATCGACCGAGATGATCTCGACCGGCATCGCGCGCGCGATCGCCAGCGCCGCTGCCGTCTTGCCGGAGGCGGTCGGCCCCATGATGGCCACCGCGCGCGGCTTCGGGCCGCGCTGCACGAATGAGGACATGATGCTTACTGCCCGCGCAGGAACAGCTTGTCCAGCGCCGAGATATCGAGCTGCACCCAGGTCGGGCGCCCGTGGTTGCACTGGTCCGAGCGCTCGGTGTGCTCCATCTGCCGCAGCAGCGCGTTCATTTCCTGGATCGACAGGATGCGATTGGCGCGCACCGCCGTGTGGCAGGCCAGGGTGCCCAGCAGCTCGTTGCGGCGCTCGATTAGCACGCGCGAGCCGCCGTATTCGCGCACGTCGCGCAGGACGTCGCGCGCGAGGGTCTGCGCGTCCGCGGACTTTAGCAGCGTGGGAATCGAGCGCACCGCCAGCGTGGTCGGCGACATCACGGCGATGTCGAAGCCCAGCGCGTGCAGCGTCTCCTGGTGTTCGGTGGCCGTGCCCACTTCCACCGCGTCGGCGAAGAAGGTCACGGGAATAAGAAGCGGCTGCACCTGCATCTGCTGCCCGGTGCCCGAGAGCGCGCCATCGATGGCCGTCTTCAGCTGCTCGTACAGGATGCGCTCGTGCGCGGCGTGCATGTCCACCAGCACCAGCCCGCGCGTGTTCTGCGCCAGGATGTAGATGCCGTGCAGCTGGGCGAGCGCGAAGCCGAGCGGGAATTCCTCGTCCGGCGCGGCGGGCGAGCCGACCACGATGGTCTGCGCCTCAAGCACCGGCGATGCAGACGAAGCTTGCTGTGGCACGAACGGCTCATGGCCGTCTTCCTTGAACAGCGCTCCATACGCCGCGGTGGACTGCGCCACGCCCGGGCTGTCGTAGCGGCTCCCTGGCGGGAATGGCGACGGCGAGAACGTGGACGAGAACTGCGACCCGAACGACGCCTGCTGCGGGCGCCACGGAGCGGCAGCCGAGCCGGAAGCATCGCCGCCATCCATGGAGGCCGCAGCCTGCGGTGCCGGCGCATTGGCGAAAGAGGTGGCCGACGTCGCGGCCAGCGCGCGCTGCACGGCATGGAAGACAAACTGGTGGACCGTCCGGCTGTCGCGGAAGCGCACCTCGATCTTGGACGGGTGCACGTTCACGTCCACCAGCGCCGGGTCCAGCTCCAGCGCCAGCACGTAGGACGGGAAGCGGTCCCCATGCAGCACGTCCTGATAGGCCGCGCGCACCGCGTGCACCAGCAGCTTGTCACGCACGAAGCGGCCGTTCACGTAGAAGAACTGGCCATCCGCGCGCGCCTTGGACGCCGTGGGCAGGCCCACGAAACCGTGCAGCCGCAATGGTCCGGCACATTCGTCGACGGGCAAGCGCGCGGCTGCAAACTCGGAGCCCAGGATGTGCGCGCAGCGCTTGGCCAGGTCGCACACATTCCAGTGGTCGACCGTCTTGCCGTTGTGCGAAAGCGTGAAGGAGACATCCGGCCGCGCCAGCGCGATGCGCCGCACGACCTCCGCGCAATGGCCGTACTCGGTCTGCTCGGATTTCAGGAATTTGCGGCGCGCAGGCGTATTGAAGTACAGGTCCTGCACGTCGATGGTGGTGCCGTAAGCGCCCGATGACGGCGACACCGCGCCATGGTGGCTGCCGATGATCTGCCAGGCATGCGCCGCATCGGCCGTGCGCGTGGTCACCGAGACCGCCGCCACCGCCGCGATGGAGGCCAGCGCCTCACCGCGGAAGCCCAGCGTGGCCACATTTTCTAGATCGGTCAGCGAGGCGATCTTCGAGGTCGCATGCCGCGCCAGCGCCAGCGGCAGCTGGTCCGGCGGGATCCCGCGCCCATTGTCGGTGATAGCGATGCGTTTGACGCCGCCTTCCTCCAGCCGGATGCTGATCTGCGTGGACCCGGCATCGAGCGCATTCTCCAGCAGCTCCTTGACGACGGCGGAGGGCCGTTCCACCACCTCGCCGGCGGCGATCTGGGAAATCAGCTGGTCGGGAAGGGCCTGGATGGGGCGGGGAGCGGTGATGACGGGCGCGTTCATCCGGTGAATTATAACGGGGCCAAACGGGCCGGTGATCCTTCAACCACCGGCCGGTGTGTCATTTTTGCTCGCGCACGGGGATGGGAGCGTTGCACAGTTCTACATACCCGGGCGAGTACACCGTCCACGGGCCGCCGCGGTTGCGCGCCGCGTCCACCACCTTGGCGTAGGTGTCGGTCTCGGTGCGCATCACTTCGAGCTTCGAACGCTCGGCCTCCGGCACGTCCGCGGCCAGGCGCACGGACTTGATCTGCAGGCGCTGCTCCGGCTTCTCGTAGAAACCCAGCGGCCCGGTGCCGCGCGGGAGGGTGGACAGCAGCGCCATGCCGCTGACCACGCGCCCGGCCACGGTGATGTTGCGGTCCAGGTGGCGCGGCGCGTTCCCGGTGACCACGTAGAGCTGGGAGCCGTTGCCGGAATCCGGATCGTTATCGCGCGCCACGCCGACCATCCCGTAGCAATGCGCCAGCCAGGTGCGCCCGCTCTTTGGGTCGCGCGCGGACGGGAAGCCGTGCGAGTGGCCGACTTGCGGCGCATAGCCGTCCTTGTCCGGCATGGCGACGAAGTGCTTGTCCTGCGCCATCGGCACCGTGAACTCGGCCTTCACCTTGGCCGCGGCCTTCTTCAGCGCGCGCGGGTGCTCTTCGTCCGGGTCGCCCCACTGGACCACGTAGTTGTCCTGCGAGCGGATGATGGCCAGGCCGTCGAAGTAGTTCTCGCGCGCCAGCGCGCGGATGTTGGCCGCGGTGCCGGGCACGAAATCGGGCGCCAGTTCGATCACCACGCGCCCGCTGGGCAGCTCCATGTACAGCGTGTTCTGTGGATCGAGCGGACGCCAGTCGCCCGGCTTGGAGGCTTTGACGATGTCGCCGACGGTGGGGCGCGGCGGCAGGTCCGCGGCGGTCGCGGCGGGGAGGGCGAAGGCCAGGGCCAGGGTGGCCGCCAGCGGGGTGAGGACGCGCATTCCAGGGTCTCCTTGTCATGTGGACAAGGGATTCTAAACCGGTTAGCGCCCCGGGGAAACAACCGGCGTAAGGACGAGGAGGGGTGGTATGATGTTCGTCTCTCCCTTAGGAAAATTATGGATCTGATGCAATTGCTCGACATGCTGGTGCACGTCGATAAGGCCCTTGGAGTTCTTCTGCGCGATTACGGTGTTTATGTTTACGCCGTCCTGTTTTTCATCATCTTCGCGGAAACCGGCCTGGTGGTCCTGTTTTTCTTCCCGGGAGACACGCTGCTGTTCATCGCCGGCGCGTTCTGCGCTTCGGGCGAGATGCATTATCTGCTGCTGATGGCCCTGCTGATCGTGGCCGCCGTGGTCGGCAACACCGTCAATTACTGGATAGGCAAGGCGATCGGGCAGCGGGTGTTTACACACGACTACCGCTGGATCAACAAGGACGCGCTGCGCAAGACCCACGACTTCTTCGAGAAACATGGCGGCAAGACCATCATCCTGGCGCGCTTCGTGCCGGTGGTGCGGACCTTCGCGCCCTTCGTGGCGGGCGTGTCCGAGATGACGCAGACGCGGTTCCAGTTCTTCAATGTGGTCGGCGCGGCGAGCTGGGTGATCAGCCTGGTCACGGCCGGCTTCTTCTTCGGGAACATCCCGGTGGTGCGCGATCACCTGACCGCCATCGTGCTGTTTGGCGTGGCGGTGGCCGTGGTGCCGCTGGCGCTGGGCGCGCTCTGGAAGTTCGCGCGCCGCGTCTCCGGACGTTAAATCTTCCACAATCGTCTTTACGATTCTTTCCCAGCGGACTCAAGTTTCGCGGGCGCGCGCCGATATCAGGGGAGAAGTCATCACCCCTGATTCCCATGCGACACCTGAGCGTCCTGACTGCTTGCTTGATTGCCATTGCCACGGCGGCACAAGCGTCTGAACCGACCCATACCTCTGGCCACGAGGCGGCCAAGGCATCGGCGGAGGCATCGTCCTCCGCGGGCGCAAAGGCCTCGGCTATTCCATCGATCAAGCCGAATATCGTGCCGCCGAAGGAGGGCGCTGCCGCGTCCGCGTCCTCCGGCGTCAGCGCCAGCGTCCCTGGCAGCAGCGAAGAAGGCGAGAGCGAACTGCAGGCGCGCATTGCCAAGCGCATCGCCGAGATGCGCGAGCAGCAGAAGGCGCGCGCCGCCGCCGCGGCCAAGGCCAAGAAGCTGGCCGATGCCCGCCGCCGCGAGGCCGAACGTGTGGCCGCGCTGCCGCCACCGCCCGCGCATGGCACGCACTGGACCTATGAAGGCGTGGATGGTCCGGCCAACTGGTCCAAGATCAACGTGGACTGGGCCGCGTGCAGCACGGGCAACCGCCAGTCGCCGATCGACATCCGCGATGGCATGAAGGTGGACCTGGAAGCGATCAGCTTCGATTACAAGCCGACCAATTTCAACGTCATCGACAACGGGCACACGGTGCAGGTGAACGTCGGTGGCGGCAACTACATCACCGTGGGCAACCGCACCTATGAGCTGGTGCAGTTCCACTTCCATCGTCCGTCCGAAGAGCGGGTGAATGGCAAGAGCTACGAGATGGTCGTCCACATGGTGCACAAGGACCCCGAGGGCAAGCTGGCCGTGCTGGCCGTGCTGCTCGAACGTGGGCGCGCCATGCAGGCCATGCAGACGGTGTGGAACAATCTGCCGCTGGAGAAGAACGATACGGTCACGCCGAATGTGGTGCTGGATTTGAACGAGATCCTGCCGCCCAAGCGCGAGTACTACACCTACATGGGCTCCCTCACCACGCCGCCGTGCACCGAGGGAGTGCTGTGGCTGGTCCTGAAGACGCCGATGCAGGCCTCCCCGGCCCAGATGGCCATCTTCGCCCGCCTGTATCCCCTCAACGCCCGCCCGATCCAGCAGGCGGCGGGGCGCGTGATCAAAGAATCCAACTGATTGAGTTTGGCAAGGCCTCGCGATGGGGCCTCGCACGCCAGTCTCGCGTTATGCGGTGACGACGTGGCGGCCGGTCCAGGTTTCGCCGGGGTAAAGGGGCATGGGGTCGACCGACGCCGGTTCGATGCAGACGAAGCGCTGCCATTCATCGTCGCCGAGGTCGGACAAGGCCGCGGCATCGGCGGGGCCGGGGTTCCACACCACGGCATCGCGGAAGCCGCTCTGCTCCAGGCGCATGCCGTTCAGCTGGATCGGCGCCCCGATATGGCGGTAGATACGGTCAATCTTGTCGCGGATGACCAGCGGCGCCGCCTCCAGCCCCGTGATGCGCGCTTCTTCCCCTGCATCGATATGGAAGTAAGTGTGCAGCGCCGCCGCGAACTGCAGCAGATCCTCGCCGGTGTTTTCGACCTCCAGCACCAGCTGCAGCTCCTTGTCATGCAGCGCCACGCGCAGCCGCAGCGCGAATTCGTGCGGCCACGCTTCGGCCACTTGCGGCGCCAGGTCCGCGTGGGTCAGCTCGAAGAGCCCATAGCCCATCGTCCCCTCCACGCCACCCGCCACATGGCGCCACGTGGCCGTGCGCGCAAAGCCATGCCGCATGCCCGTGCCGCGCTCCGCAAACTGCGGGAAGATCACCGGCACGCCGCCGCGCAGCGCCTTGCTGCCATCCAGCGCCGAGTGCTCGCTCATGAAGATGCGCTGCTTGCCATCCGCCGACTTCCACGACACGAGGTGCGCGCCGAACAAGGTGACGATGGCCTCCGCGCCTTCGGGAGAAGCGATGCGGATGGCCGGAAGGTGTCCGTACGTTGTTGTGGTTGTGGTCATGGCTGTCAGCTCGTTACGTCATGCGGCTCTTGGCCAGCGGCGGATTCTTCGCGAAGTACTGTTTGATGCCCTTGGTGATCGCGTCCGCCAGCTGGTCCTGGTAGCCATTGTCGGTCAATTTCGCTTCTTCTTCAGGATTCGAAATGAACGCCGTCTCCACCAGGATCGACGGGATGTCCGGCGCCTTCAGCACCACGAAGCCCGCCTGCTCCACCTCGCCGCGATGCAGCCGATTGATGCCGCCGATCTCGCTCAGCACGGCCTTCGCCAGCTTCATGCTGTCGTTGATCTGCGCGGTCGTCGACAGGTCGAGGAGCACGCCGGCCAGCTGCTTGTCCTGGCTCTTCAGGTTGACGCCACCGATGGCGTCCGACAGGTTCTGCGTATTGGCCAGCCAGCGTGCGGCGGTCGACGTGGCGCCTTTCTCGGACAGCACGAACACGGACGAGCCGCGCGCCGTCGGGCTCACGAAGCCATCCGCGTGGATGGACACGAACAGGTCGGCCTGCACTGCGCGCGCTTTCTCTACGCGCTTGCCGAGGGGGACGAAATAGTCGCCATCGCGCGTCAGCATCACCCGCACGTTGGGCACGTTTTCCAGCTTGTCCTTGAGGCGCTTGGCCACAGCCAGCACCACGTCCTTCTCGCGCGTGCCGCGCCGGCCACTGGCGCCCGGGTCTTCGCCGCCGTGGCCCGGATCGAGCGCGATGGTCACCATGCGGACCACTTTCTGCTTCGACGGCTCGGCCTTGGCCTCCAGCTTGGCGTCCGGCTTGGGCTCCCTGGCCACGGCAAGCGGCTTGACGACTTCGGGAGCGTTCGATGCGGCAACCAGCGCGGACGGCGGCGTGGCCGGTTTGACCACGGCCAACGCCGGCATCTCGGACGCCATCGCCGCAATCGCATCCGGCGGCGCGGCCGGGAGATCCGGCTTGCCGTTAGGCGCATCGTCGCGCGTCCATTCGCCCTTTTCGATCATCTGGGCGATCGGATCGACCGGGGCCACCGGGTAGAGGTCAAAAATCAGCCGGTGCTTGTAAGTACCGACCGGCGGCAGCGTGAACACCTGCGGCTTGACCTGTTCCTTCAGGTCGAACACCAGCCGCACGACGTTGGGCCGGTTCTGGCCCACGCGCACCTGCTTGATGTACGGGTCGTTGGCCTGGATCTTCGCGACCAGGCTTTTCAAGGTCGGATTGAGGTCCAGGCCCTCGATGTCCACCACCATGCGGTCCGGATTCGGCACCAGGAAGTGGGTGGCTTTGAGGTCCGTGTCGTTTTCCAGCGTGACGCGGGTGTAGTCCGCCGCGGGCCAGACGCGCACGCCGAGGATTTGCGCGGCGCGGGCGCGCATCGGAGCGATCACGGACAAGAGGAGGGTGCCGCCGGCCTTAAGGACGGTGCGGCGCGACATCCGGCTGGCGGGAGCTAGCCCAGGTCGGGTGCGAAATGAAGACGGTCGAGACATAGCTGGCCGAGGGCAGACGACGGCTTCAATTCTACATCACGTCCTGCGTGGTTCATCGTCAGAAATACAGCGAGATCGGGCTCCGGCAACACCTTTTCGGCCTTCTCGGGCCATTCGACGATGCAGACATTGGCAGCGTTGAAATCTTCGCGGAAGCCGGCGTCGAGAAATTCCTCGGGGCTGGACATGCGATACAGGTCGAAATGGATGATCTGCGCGGGCGTGCCATGCAGCGTCACCGCATAGGGTTCGGCCAGCGTGTAGGTCGGGCTTTTCACGTGGCCCTGATAGCCGGTCGCGTGGATCAGCGCGCGGGTGAGGGCGGTCTTGCCGGCACCGAGGTCGCCATGCAGGTAGACCGTCATGCCGGGAGCGATGGCGCGCGCCAGCGCCATGCCCAGGCGCTGGGTGGCTTCTTCGTCGCGCAGGTGGTAGTGGTGGTGCTCCATCGCATAAAATGGTGGATTGATTTGGTGCGTATTCTAATCCGTCATGTCTTTTTCGACATCCGAGCTCGCCGCGCTGGCGCGCGACCTGAAGGCGTGGGGCCGCGAGCTGGGCTTCGCGGACGTGCGCGTGGCGGACATCGACCTCACGGCCGCGGAGCCGGGCCTGCTCGCGTGGCTGGAGGCGGGCCATCACGGCGACATGGACTACATGGCCGCACATGGCCTCAAACGCGCGCGCCCGGCGGAGCTGGTGCCGGGCACGGTGCGGGTGATCAGCGCGCGCATGGACTACCTGCCTTCGTCCACGCCCGACGACTGGCGCGCACGCGAGGCGCTGCGGCTGCAGGATCCGTCGGCGGCGGTGGTGTCGGTGTATGCGCGCGGGCGGGACTATCACAAGGTGCTGCGCGCACGCCTGCAGCAGCTGGCGGACCGGATTCGCGCGGCCGTTGGCGACTTCGGCTACCGCGTGTTCACCGATTCGGCGCCCGTGATGGAGCTGCCGCTGGCCGAAAAGTCGGGCCTCGGGTGGCGCGGCAAACATACCTTGCTGCTGAACCGCGAAGGCGGCTCGATGTTCTTCGTTGGCGAAATCCTCGTCGACGTGCCGCTACCGGTCGATGAACCGACCGGTGCGCACTGCGGCCAGTGCCAGGCCTGCATCGACGTCTGCCCGACCGGCGCGATCCTCGGCCCCGGGCGGCTGGATGCGCGGCGCTGCATTTCGTACCTGACGATTGAACTGAAAGGCGCGATCCCCGAAGAGCTGCGGCCCCTGATCGGCAACCGCGTGTACGGCTGCGACGACTGCCAGGTCACCTGCCCCTGGAACAAGTTCGCCGAGCGCGCGCTGGTGCCCGACTTCGACGAGCGCAACGGCCTGGGTAGCGCCACGCTGGTCGAGCTGTTCGCCTGGACGGAGGACGAATTCAACCGCCGCCTTGAAGGCAGCCCGATCCGCCGCATCGGCCACGAACGCTGGCTGCGCAACATCGCCGTCGCCCTCGGCAATGCCGCCGCCACCGCCCCCGGCGAACCAACGTTGGTCGCCGCCCTCCGCGCCCGCCTCGACCACCCCTCCCAGCTCGTTCGCGACCACGTCGCCTGGGCCCTCGCCCGCCACACCCAGTAACGACCTCCCCGCAACAAAAGTAGCACCTCTCAATACCGGGGTCAGACCCCTTTTTGCGCCATCTCAACCGTCCCCTCCCAGCTTTCTCGGCCCCGGAACTTGGTGCCAGACCCCAGTATTAAAAACCGTGGTTTTTGCTACCGGGGTCAGGCACCTTTTTGAGAAAGGTCAAGCGGGGGCTGGGGGATTTTTCGGGGCGGGAACTGGGGGGCTGACCCCGGTGGCGGGAAACGATACTGGTGGGGAGGGTCGTGGCGTGGGACCGGCTGTGCTGCGGGGCGAGACTTTGTGCAAACGGGATGCGTCACCACAGGGAGGGCGACACAATGCGCGCCGATGGCATTGCGTGTGAGGTGGATCATGAAGGCAGTGATGGCGGCGATCGCCCTCGCCGGGGCAGGGCAGGTTTGGGCGGCGGATGCGGGGGTGGCCGCGCTGGTGACCGGCCCGGTGCGGGCAGCGGATCCACTGCGGGCGGCCGTGCAGTGCGGGTACTCGGGCGGACTGCACGCGCTGGACGTAACCCATACGGTGCCGCGCGCGAAGCAGCGCACCGTGACCACGGCGTCCGGGTCGATGCAGGTCTCGGTGGCCGATGGCTATCGCATGCGCCTCGCTTTTCCCGGCACCGATCCGTTCGTGCAGCTCAAGCTGGAGCGCTCGCTCCCCGAGCAGTTCGAGGCCGACCGCACCGCAATCCTTGCGCAGCTGACCTGGTTCACGGCGCAGCCCAAGGCGCCGCAACTGAAGGTGCTACCCGCGCGCGGGATCGAGGTCCTGGGCCTGGACGAGGCAGCCCTCAACGGCGCTGGCGTCATCGGGGTCTACACGCTGATCGTGCCGTCATCGGGCGTCGTCGCGACCGCGTATCTGCTGCGGCAGACCTCTGCCCGCAAAGCCTACGCCGACTATCCGCGCTACGTGCAGCTGCGCGACCGCTTCCTCTCCGAACTCGCCACCTGCCTCGGCGGAACCATGTCCGCTATTTCAGCAGCCCCGCCAGCTCGATCGCGGTCTTGACCTGCATCTTGTCGAAGATGTGCGCGCGGTGCACCTCGACCGTGCGCATCGAGATGCCCAATTCGTCCGCGATCACCTTGTTCATCTTGCCCGCCAGGATAAGGTCCAGCACCTCGCGCTCGCGCGTGGACAGGGACGCGAGCCGTCCGCGTACCGCGTCCTGCGCTTCGGCCTGGCGCGACTGGGCCAGGGCCTGGGTCACCCGGTCCATCAGCTCATTGTCGTTGAAGGGCTTCTCGAAAAAATCAAAGGCGCCGCGCTTCAGGGAATCGACCGCCATCGGCACATCCCCATGGCCGGTCAGGAAGATGACCGGATAGCGCTGCGCCAGTCCACGTGCAATCAGCTGGTCGAAGACGGCGATGCCGTTCAGTCCCGGCATGCGCACGTCGAGCAGCACGCAGTCGCCGCCGCCGTCGAAGGCCTCGCCCGCCGCGCCAAGAAACGCGGCGCCATCCGCATACGTGCGTGCCTGTATGCCACGCGACTGGGCCAGCCAGGACAGCGCATCGCGCACCACTTCTTCATCGTCGACTATGTGCAGCATGATTATTGGGTCACCGTGGCCAGGGCAGGGAGAGTGAAGCTGAAGATGGTGCCGCCGCGCGGATTCGGCGCGAACGTCATCGCACCGCCGTGGAATTCGACGGCCGTGCGGCAGATCGACAGGCCCATGCCCATCCCCTCCGCCTTGGTCGAGAAGAAAGGCGAGAACAGCCGCGCGGCCACGTCCTCCGGGATGCCGCTGCCATGGTCGGCCACGCGCACCTCCACGCCGCCGTCAACGCACACGGCTTCGATCCTCAAGATGCGCGTGGCCGGTTCGGTCTCCGCCATCGCCTCGATGCCGTTGCGGGTGAGGTTGAGCAGCACCTGCTCGATCATCACGCGGTCCGCCAGCACCGGCGGCAGGTCGTCCTCCACCACCGTCTCCAGCACCACGAACAGGCGCTTGGCCTGCATCTCCACCAGCGCGCGGATGCCGTCGATGACCTGGCCGATCTGCACCAACTGCCGCTCGCTTCCGCGCTTGCGCACGAAATCGTGCACGCTGCGGATGATCTGGCCCGCGCGCTGGGCCTGGGCGCTGGCCTGTTCCAGCGCGCGCCGCAGCAGCGAGCGGTCCCCGTCGCCTTCGCGCTCGATCATGTTGAGCGCCCCGGTGGTGTAGCTGGAGATGGCCGCCAGCGGCTGGTTCAGTTCATGCGCGAGCATCGACGAGATTTCGCCCATGGTCGCGAGCCGGGCGGAGGCCTGCAGCTTTTCCTGCTGCTGGCGCGCCAGTTCCTCGGCGCGCTTGCGCTCGGAGATATCGAGCACGGAGCCCATCCACCCGGTCTGCCGTCCTTCGCTGTCGATCAGCGGCGCTTCGAAGATCAGCACCGGCACGCGCGCCCCGTCGGCACGCTTGAACACGGTCTCGAACTGGGGCGTCACGTGCCCCGCCAGCACGCCCGCAAAGCGCGCCTCGTATTCCGCCATCGCCTCGGGCGCCCAATACGGCATGGGCGGCGCCCGCCCGACGATCTCCTCGGCCGGCAGCCCGACGATCTGGCAGAACGCCGGATTCACGTAGGTCACGCGGCCTTCCAGGTCGCGCGCGCGCAGGCCGGTGACCAGCGAATTCTCCATCGCGGTGCGAAAGGCCATCTGCTGGCGCAGCGCCACCTCCGCGGCCAGCCGCCGGTGGATGTGGCGCCACAGGGCGGCGAGGCTGAGCAAGAGGCACAGCGCCAGCGCCACCACCGACCCCACCAGCACATTCGGCAGCAGCAGCGGCGCGCTCTTGACCGAGTCGGTGGCGAGGATCAGCGTGGCCCCCGGCAGGTCCATTGCGTGCTTGTGCGTGTAAACACCGCGCCCCGGCCCGGCGGCCGCCCGCCGCGCCAGCAGCTTTTCGTCGCGGTCCGTCAGCGTGACCTGGTTCTCGTGGGCGAACCACCACGGCACCATCTCGGCCAGCAGCGCCGGCAGGTCGTAGGTCGCCACCAGGCTGCCGAGATAGTGCCCGTCGCGCAGCACCGGTACATGGAAGTCCATGCGCGCGCCGCTGGGCGGCATGAAGAGATTGCGCTTGCTGTCGCGCGCCAGCGCCAGGTCGGCGGCCAGGCGCTCCACGGCCGCGCCATGCGCCTGGCCGGCCGCCGTGACGACGTGGCCCGTCTCATCGACCCAGGCCACACGCCGCAGCTCGTTCCCGTTGCGCAGCAGCTGGACCAGCCGCTCATGCAGGTTGGCCGCGCGGCCCGAGGCCACATCCGCCGCCAGCGCGTTCAAGGCCTCTTCGTTCCGATCGAGCTCGAAGCGGATGGTCTGTTCGACCCACAAGGTATCCGCGATCAGCTGCTCCTGCCGCTCGCCGCTTTCCATCTGGCGCGCCTGCCACGGCACGACCAGCATCACCACGATCAGCAGTACCACCAGGAAGCCCGGCACGAGCCAGCGCCAGGGGCCGGCGAGGAGGGCGGGGCGGGAGACTGTGGCTTTCATGCGAGGGGAGGGTACGCGCGACCTGGGTCGACACCCATTGTGGTTTTCCACAATAGCACAGCCGCTTCGCGCGGGTGCAGAATCGGCATGCTCGAAAAATAACATCTTCAGCCGGAGACAACTCATGAAATTCAAGGCCCTCGTCGCGGTCCTCGCCGCCACCGCCAGCTTCGGCGCTTTTGCCCAGGCCCCCATCGTCATCAAGTTCTCGCACGTCGTCGCGACCGACACGCCGAAAGGCCAGGCAGCGGAGCGTTTCAAGCAGCTGGCCGAGAAGGCCACCAACGGCCGCGTGAAGGTCGAGGTCTACCCGAACTCGCAGCTCTATAAGGACAAAGAAGAACTGGAAGCCCTGCAGCTGGGCGCCGTGCAGATGCTGGCCCCTTCGCTGGCCAAATTTGGCCCGCTGGGCGTGAAAGAATTCGAAGTCTTCGACCTGCCCTACATCTTCCCGTCCAAGCAGGCGCTGTACAACGTCACCGAAGGCCCGATCGGCAAGGGCCTGCTGCAAAAGCTGGAGCCGAAGGGCATCACTGGCCTGGCCTATTGGGACAACGGCTTCAAGATCATGTCCGCCAATAAGCCGCTGCACGTCCCGGCCGATTTCAAGGGCCTGAAGATGCGCATCCAGTCCTCCAAGGTGCTGGACGCGCAAATGCGCGCCCTCGGCGCCAACCCGCAGGTGCTGGCCTTCTCCGAGGTCTATCAGGCGCTGCAAACCGGCGTGGTGGATGGCACCGAGAATCCGCCCTCGAATATGTACACCCAGAAGATGCACGAGGTGCAGAAGCATCTGACCGTGTCCAACCACGGCTACCTGGGCTACGCCGTCATCGTCAACAAGAAGTGGTGGGACGGGCTGCCGGCGGACATCCGCGCGGCGCTGCAGAAGTCGATGGCCGAAGCGACCACCTATGAAAAGGCGATCGCGCAGCGTGACAACGACATGGCGATGGACGCGATCCGCAAGGCCGGAAAGACCACCATCTACAACCTGACGGACAAGGAGCAGGCCGAGTGGCGCAAGACCCTGCTGCCGGTCCAGAAGCAGATGGAAGAGCGCATCGGCAAGGACCTGATCCAGGCGATCAACAAGCAGAACGCCGCCAAGTAATCCACTCCAGGGCGGGCCGGCCGGCCCGCCTGCCCCCCGCCCATGAAAATCCTCGATCGACTCGAAGAGTGGCTGATCGCGACCCTGATGGGCGCGGCCACCTTCATCATATTTGTCGCGGTCCTGCACCGCTACCTCTCCGGCCTGCCCATTCCGGGCGTGCAGGACTGGCTTATCAGCCTGAATACCAGCTGGGCACAGGAAGTCTGCATCTTCATGTTCATCTGGATGGCCAAGTTCGGCGCGGCCTATGGCGTGCGCACCGGGATTCACGTGGGCGTCGATGTGCTGATCAACCGCCTGGACACCGGCTGGCGCGACCGGCTGATCGTGTTCGGTCTCTTTGCGGGCGCGGTCTTCACCGGGACCATCGGTTCTCTGGGTGCCTACCTGGTCTACCACCTGCCGTCGGACCAAGTGTCGGAAGTGACCGAGATCCCGATGCGCTGGGTCTACCTGGCCATCCCGCTCGGCTCCTACCTGATGTGCTTCCGCTTCCTGCAGGTGATGGTCCACTTCATCCGCACCGGCGACCTGCCGCGCCATGACCCGGCCCATGTCGAAGGCCTCGACGACGAAATCGCCCAGGCACAGGAGGGCAAGGCATGAACGCCGCCATTATCTTCATTCTCCTCATCGCGCTGATGCTGACCGGGATGCCGGTCTCGATCTCGCTGGGCCTCACGGTGCTGACCTTCATGTTCACCATGACGTCCGTGCCGATCGAATCGGTGGCGATGAAGCTGTTCACCGGGATCGAGAAGTTCGAGATCATGGCGATCCCGTTCTTCATTTTGGCCGGTAACTTCCTCACGCACGGCGGGGTGGCCAAGCGGATGATCAACTTCGCCACCGCCATGGTCGGGCACTGGCACGGCGGGCTGGCGCTGGCCGGCGTGCTGGCCTGCGCGCTGTTCGCGGCGGTCTCCGGCTCCAGCCCGGCGACGGTGGTGGCGATCGGTTCGATCATCCTGCCAGCCATGGTCAAGCAGGGCTACCCCAAGCGCTTCGGCGCGGGCGTGATCACCACCTCGGGCGCGCTCGGCATCCTGATTCCGCCGTCGATCGTGATGGTGATGTATTCGGTGACCACCAACACCTCGGTGGGCAAGCTGTTCACCGCGGGCGTGGTTCCCGGCCTGCTGCTGGCCTTCCTGCTCGGCCTGACCACCTGGGTGCTGGCCAAGAAGCGCGACTATCCCCGTATGCCCAAGGCCACCTGGGCTGAACGCTTCACCGCCTTCCGCAAGTGCGCCTGGGGCCTGCTGCTGATCGTGATCGTGATGGGCGGGATCTACAGCGGCAAGTTCACGCCGACCGAGGCGGCTGCGATGGCGGCGGTGTATGCCTTCTTCATTGCCGTGTTCGTGTACAAGGACCTGAAGATCGCGCAGGTCGGCAAGGTGCTGCTCGACTCGGCCTCGCTGTCCGCCATGCTGCTGTACATCATCACCAACGCGGTGCTGTTCTCCTTTCTGATGACCAACGAGAACATTCCGCAGGAGATGGCGGCCTGGATCACCAACAAGGGCCTGGGCGAAGTGGCCTTCCTGCTGGTGGTGAACATCCTGCTGCTGCTGGCGGGCAATGTGATGGAGCCGTCCTCGATCGTGCTGATCATGGCGCCCATCCTGTTCCCGGTGGCGATGAGCCTGGGAATCGACCCGGTGCATTTCGGCATCCTGATCGTGGTGAACATGGAGGTGGGGATGTGCCACCCCCCGGTCGGCCTGAATCTCTACGTGGCGTCCGGCGTGACGCGGATGGGGAT
Source organism: Zemynaea arenosa (assembly GCF_004614185.1). GTDB lineage: Bacteria > Pseudomonadota > Gammaproteobacteria > Burkholderiales > Burkholderiaceae_D > Telluria > Telluria arenosa. Next base: position 27,598 of record NZ_SPVF01000063.1, read on the forward strand.
TTCCGAGCTCACCGTGGCGGTGCTGCCATGGCTGCTCACCATGGTCGGATTCCTGCTGCTGGTGACCTATGTGCCGCAGATTTCCCTCTGGCTGCCTAATCTTATTTACGACTAATTTTATTCGGTTTTGTGATTAAAAAACCACATTGTTTCCTTTTGAATACGCTATGATGGGCACCGTTTTGGCGCACCGGAATCTGGGTTGCACCATACCGAGACGAATCTGTCGTGTGGGGAGTAATCAGAAAACCACGGTAGTGCATACCGGAGATAATTCGAGGAGACATACGTTCTAAAAGATGCCGCTCAAGTGGCCGTGGGACGTACCGAACTTGAAAACGCACCGCGAGGTGCGTTTTTTTTCGTCCCCAGATATGATGATGGTCATGACCTCATCTCTTGGCAGCAACATGTTTTCGGCCATCGTGGCGGCGCCCTTCGGTGCGATGGGCGTGCGCACCAGCGGCGGCGTGCTGTGCGAACTGTTCTACCTGCCGCCGCAGTACGAGTCCAAACCGGCGGAGGATGCGGTCGCTGAACAGGCGGCCGAGCAAGTCCAGCGCTACCTCGACGATCCCGACTTCCGTTTCGACCTCCCGCTGGCCCGCGTCGGCAGCGAATACCAGCGCAAGGTGTGGGATGCGATCTGCGCCATTCCGCGCGGATCGGTCCTGACTTACGGCCAGGTCGCCAAACTGGTCGGCTCGGCCCCGCGCGCGGTGGGCCAGGCCTGCGGCGCCAACTACTTCCCGCTGGTCATTCCCTGCCACCGCGTGACTGCCTCGGGCGGCATCGGCGGCTTTTCCAATCACGACGACGAGACCGGCTTCCACCTGTCCGTCAAACGCTGGCTGCTGGCCCATGAGGGCGTGGCCGGCACCGGAGCGCCATGGCAGCAACAGGCAATGGCATTCTGATCGACGAGTTCTGCGACACGCTCTGGCTGGAACAGGGCCTCGCGAAGAACTCGCTGGACGCCTACCGGCGCGACGTGCAGGCGTTCGCGCGCTGGCTGGAGGTCAAGCGTCCGGAGCGAACCTCGCTCTACAGCGTCGAGCCGCACGATCTGGCGGCCTATTTCGACGAACGCCACGACCAGACCAAGGCGAGCTCGGCCAACCGGCGGCTGTCGGTCCTGAAGCGCTTTTACCAGCTCGCCCTGCGCCAGAAGCACATCGCCGCCGACCCTTGCCTCCGAATGGCCTCGGCCAAGCAGCCCACCCGCTTTGTGCACACGCTGACCGAAGCCCAGGTCGAGGCCCTGCTGGCCGCGCCCGATACGTCGACCCCGCTGGGCCTGCGCGAGCGCACCATGCTGGAGCTGATGTACGCCAGCGGCCTGCGCGTCTCGGAACTCGTGGCCCTGAAACTGGTCGAACTCTCGCTCAATGACGGCGTGCTGCGCATCACGGGCAAGGGTTCGAAAACCCGGTTGGTCCCGTTCGGTGCCGAAGCGCGCAAGTGGATCGAGCGCTACCTGAAGGAGGCGCGCGGCGTGATCCTCGACGGCCAGGTGGACGACGCGCTGTTCGTCACCGGCCGCGGCGGTCCGATGACGCGGCAGATGTTCTGGATCATCATCAAGAAGCATGCCCTGAAGGCGGGTATCGACGCCCAGCTGTCGCCGCACACGCTGCGCCATGCCTTCGCCACGCACCTGCTGAACCACGGCGCCGACCTGCGCGTGGTGCAGCTGCTGCTCGGGCATGCCGATATTTCCACCACCCAGATTTACACCCATGTGGCGCGCGAGCGCCTCAAGCAGCTGCACCACGCACACCACCCGCGTGCCTGAACGGGAACAAAGCCATGGCGGCGAACTCGTTCATAATGCTCAGGTCGTGCCTTTCCAATCTGTCGTGAGGTGATCATGGCCAAGACCAATTTCCAGTACGAGAAACGCCAGCGCGAGCTGGAGAAGAAGCGCAAGCAGGAAGAAAAGGCCCGGCGCAAGCTGGAAGCCAAGCACGAGAAGGAAGAAGGCCGCTCCGAAGCGTCCGATCCGCCCGCGGCCGAGGAGACCGAAGCGGAGTAAGCGGGCCGCACGGGGCTCCGCTTCCCGCTCGTTTGCGTTGGCACAAGCGGTGCGGCGGCAGCGCGCTGAAAAATGGCGCGATGCCTGCCTTAAGGAGCCTCCGTGATTGCCAATGCGACCGCCGCGCTGGAGCTGGTTTCCGCCCTTGTCAGCGCGATCGAGCTCACACCCGGCGTCGCCGTTCACGCGGTCGACCGCGCCGGCCGGGTCACCTACTGGAACGAGCGCTGCGCCCAGCTGTACGGCGTGGCGGCCGAGGAAGCGCTGGGTCAGCCTTTGATCAGCCTGGTCAGCCACCCTGGGCATGACGCCGAATTCGCCGCCGAGACCGAAGGCATCTGGGACAGCGGCACCGCACCGCTCACGCGCGACTGGCCGGTCTGCCTGCGCGACGGCACCGTCCGCTGGGCGTCCACCACCACCTTTCCCTTGATCCGCAATGGCCGCGTCGAGCAGATCTTCCGCATGGAGATCGACATCACCGGCCGCAAGTCCAGCGAGCGCCACCTCATGCTGGCCGGCCAGGTGTTCGACAATTGCCGCGACGCCATCCTGATCACCGGCACCGACTACCGCATCATTGCCGTCAACCGCGCCTTCACCGCCATCACCGGCTTCAGCCCGCTGGACGTGGTCGGCCGCGAGGCCCCGCGCTACGACGGCCAGGCCCAGGACGAAGCGATCTACGCGCAGATCCGCGAGCACGTGCGCGCGGACGGCCACTGGAGCGGGGAGCTGCTGGCCCAGCGCAAGAACGGCCAGGTGTTTCCGCTGGAGGCCGCCGTCACCGCGCTGCGCGACCCGGAGGGGCAGCTGACGGGCTACATGTCCATCCTCACCGACATCACCGAGCGCAAGCGGCTGGAGCAGGAAACCCGCCACCTGGCCGAGCATGATTTCCTGACCGGCTTGCCCAACCGCGTGCTGTTCCAGGACCGGCTCCAGCAGGCGCTGGCGACGGCGCGCCGCAAGCGCTCCCAGGTCGCGGTGCTATTCCTGGACCTGGACCACTTCAAGTCCGTCAACGACAACCACGGCCACGACATCGGCGACGCGCTGCTGCGCGAGGTGGCCGGGCGGCTGGTGCATTGCGTGCGCAGCGTGGACACGGTCTCGCGCCAGGGCGGCGACGAATTCGTGATCATGCTGGCCGATATCGGCGGCGCCGAGCACGCGGCCCACGTGGCGGCCACCATCATGCACGCCGTGACCGGCATCGCGGAGGCGGGCGGCACGCCGGTGGCCCCCTCCGCCTCGATCGGCATCAGCCTGTTCCCGACCGATGGCGCGGACCTGGACACCCTGTTCAAGCACGCGGATGTGGCCATGTACCACGCCAAGCAGAGTGGCCGCAACGGCTATTGCTTCTTCTCGCCCGAGATGAACGCCCACGTCAACGAGCGCATCGAGCTCCAAAACGCGCTGCGCAACGCGCTGGCGCGCGGCGAGTTCGAACTGGAGTTCCAGCCGGAGGTGGAGATCGCCACCGGCCAGACCACCACGGTGGAAGCGCTGCTGCGCTGGCGCCATCCGGCGCGCGGCCTGCTGCTGCCGGCGCAGTTCCTGCAGGTGGCGGAGGAATCAGGGCTCATGCGGCCCATCGGCGAGTGGGTACTGCGGCGCGCCTGCGCCCAGGGGCAGCAGTGGCGCTTATCCGGCTTTCCGGTGACGGTGGCGGTCAACCTGTCGCCGGGGCAGTTCCTCAGCCCGGCCTTCCTCGCCAGCGTCGATGCGGCGCTCGATTCCTCCGGCTTGCCGCCCCACCTGCTGGACCTGGAGGTGACGGAAGCGGTGCTGATGAAGGACAGCGAAACCGCCATCGGCACCATCGACGCGCTGCGCGGGCGCGGCGTGCACGTGACGATCGACGATTTCGGCACCGGTTATTCGAGCCTTGGCACCCTGCAGCGCATGGCGATGAGCAAAGTGAAGATCGACCGCAGCTTCGTGCACGACATCGGGCGCGATGGCGCCACCGTGATCCCAGCCATCATCGCGCTGGCGCACAGCCTCAATCTGCGGGTGGTGGCGGAAGGCGTGGAAAGCGCCGGGCAGCTCAGCTACCTGCGCCAGCACGGCTGCGACGAGTTCCAGGGCCGGCTGGCGGATGCGCTGGTGGCCCAGGGTACTGGCTGGGCCGCGATGGTTCAATAGGCGCTTACGAAAATAGCCGGATCCGCGCCAGCACCTGTCCGTGGTCGGACGCTTCCGGCACAGCAGCCGAGAGGTGCTCGTTGAAGTACCTCACCTCGACTACCTCGCCCACCTTGGGCGTCCCGGCCAGCACCGGGTTGAATTCCTCTGACAGCAGGATATGGTCAATGGTCGAGAACTGCCCCTCGTGCAGCATCGAGAAGTCGGCGGCGGCATTGCGCGCGGCCTGCGGCTGCAGGCGGAAGGCATCGTAGAAGCGGTCACCCTGCGGCGCACCGGAGCCGAGCACGATGTCGGTGGTGACCGCATCCGCCGTGTCGTTGAAGTCCCCGAGCACCACGCGCGGCCGGTGGTACTCGCGCCGCAGGTTGGACAGCAGCACGCGCAGGGCCACCGCCTCGGTGCCGCGCCGGACCAGGGAGCGCAGGCAGGCCTGGGCATATTCCTGCGTGTCTTCGCCGACCGTGGGATCGGTGGAGCGGGCCTGGAAATCGGGGCGCTTGGATTTCAGGTGGACCACCACGACGTCGATCTTCACCGAGGGCGTGGCCTGCACGACCGCGTGCACCACCGGCCGGGCAAAGCGGTCCGCATCGCGCGCGCCATGCGGCAGGGCCACGCCGGGCGGGAACTGCGCGTAGGATCGCCCCGGCTCCGCCAGCGGCAGGCGCGAGACCAGGGCCACGCTGGGCGTCAGCTTGTCCAGCGCCGGGTCGGGGTCGAAGCCGACGTGGAAGGCGTCCCGGAAGCGGGTCGTGCGCGACAGCGCTTCCTGCAGCGCGGATTGGGAAAAGATCTCCTGGAAGCCGATGATGTCCGCGTCGATCAGGTCCAGCTGGCGCGCGGTCCAGGCGATCTTCGCCTCCACCTGCTCCGCGGTGTAGGGATCGAGGTTGTCGTACAGGCGCCGCCCCGGGTGGGCCAGGTTACAGACGTTGAAGGTGGCAAAGCGAATTTCTTCCTGCATAATAAGAAACTCCTCATTGAGCACTAGCGTAGCACGCATGGCGAAGAAAGAGCACGTATCGGAAACGCCGGCCACCCAGTTCCTGCGCAAGCAGGGCGTGGCCTTTACCGAACATCCGTACGACTACGAAGAACATGGCGGTACAGCCGTATCCTCGCGCGAGCTGGGCGTGCCCGAGCACGACGTGGTCAAGACCCTGGTGATGCAGGACGAGGCGGCGCGTCCCCTGGTTGTGCTGATGCATGGGGACCGCAAAGTGTCAACCAAGAACCTGGCGCGCGCGATTCCCTGCAAGTCGGTGGAGCCGTGCAAGCCGGAGGTGGCACAGCGGCACTCGGGCTACCTGATTGGGGGCACGTCGCCGTTCGGAACGCGCAAGGCGATGCCGGTGTTCGTGGAGGAGTCGATCCTGGCGCTACCCCGGATCTACATCAACGGCGGGCGGCGTGGATTCCTGATCGGGATCGCGCCGCAAGTGCTGGTGGACGTACTGAAAGCGCGGGCGGTGAGCTGCGCACTCGAAGACTAAAACAACACAGAAAGACTGAAAGAGAATGACGACCCTGATTTTTGTGATCGCGGCCTACCTGATTGGCTCGATTTCCTTTGCGGTGGTGGTGAGCAAGGTGATGGGCCTGTCGGACCCGCGCACCTACGGCTCGGGCAACCCCGGCGCCACCAACGTCCTGCGCAGCGGGAACAAGAAGGCGGCCATTGCCACGCTGATTGGCGATGCGCTCAAGGGCTGGGTGGCGGTGTTCCTGGCGAACTACTTCGCCGAGCAGTATGGCGTCGGCGACGGGACTATCGCGCTGGTGTGCGTGGCGGTGTTCCTCGGCCACCTGTACCCGGTGTTCTTCAAGTTCCAGGGCGGGAAGGGCGTGGCCACGGCGGCCGGCATCCTGCTGGCACTGAACGTGTGGGTGGGTCTCGCAACGCTGGTCACGTGGCTGGTGGTGGCCTATGCCTTCCGCTATTCGTCGCTGGCCGCGCTGATCGCATCGATCTTTGCGCCGTTCTATTACGGACTGCTGTTCGGCAGCGACGAAAAGCTGTTCGCCGTGATCGTCATGAGCGCGCTGCTGCTGTTCCGGCACGCCAAGAACATCTCCAATCTCCTGGCGGGGAAGGAGAGCCGCATCGGCAGCAAGGCCAAGGGCGCAGCCGGTGCACCGAAGGCCGCCAGGAAAAAATAACGAAGTTTTCAACCACCACGAAGGGGAAGTCCATGTCGCTGAAACGAGCCGCCGCACAGCTGGTGCTGGCATCTGCTGCACTGCTGTCCCTTGCCGCCCACGCCCAGAGCTTCACGGCCGGCACCTACATGCTGCAGGGCGGCAGCTACACGATCCAGATCGAACGCCAGAGCGACTCTGAGCTCGTGGTGGTGGAACCCAACAAGCGCTCGGTGTATGCCCGCAAGTCTCCGGGCGTGTACACCTTCTACAACCCCAATACCAGCACCCTGTATGGCATCCGCGTGATCGACGCGACGACCGTGGAAGCCTTCAAGCCCGAACGCCCCGATGCGGCGCCCAGCCGCTTGGTGCTGATGAGCAGCGGCAGCACGGGCGGCGCGAGTGCGGCCGACACCGACAAGTACGAGAAGCTGGCCGAGAAGTATTCGGCGCTGATCGAGTCCGATCCGGCCAACGTGCAGTCCTGGGTGGCCTGTTCCGGCGTGGCGCTGAAGCGCGCCAACTCGACCAAAGCGGAAGCGGACGCCTATGCCACGCAGATGGCGTCCATGCTCAAGCAGATGGACGCCGCCTCCAGCCCGTGCCCCGAGGTGATCGCGTTCTGAGCGCGGCAGGGTTTGGCCAAAGGTGGGACAATCCCGGTATCTCATGAGTCCATGCATACCGGGAGCCTGCCGTGAAACACCTCAAGATCGATTTCGTGTCCGACGTATCCTGCCCGTGGTGCGCCATTGGGCTCAAGTCGCTCGAGCGGGCGCTCGAAAACACGCGCGGCGACATCGAAGCCAATATCCACTTCCAGCCCTTTGAACTGAATCCGCAGATGGTGGCGGAAGGCGAGGATATCGAAGAGCATCTGCACCGCAAGTACGGCGCGACGCCCGAGCAGGGCGCCCGTACGCGCGAGATGATCCGCGAACGCGGCGCGGCGGTGGGTTTTACCTTCAACATGGAAAAGCGTGGCCGCATCTACAACACCTTCGACGCGCACCGCCTGCTGCACTGGGCCGAGGGCGAAGGGGAGGGCAGGCAGCGCGCCCTCAAGCTGGCGCTGTTCGAGGCCTACTTCACGCGCGGCGAAGACCCGTCGAACCATGAGGTGCTGCTGCGTGCGGCCACCGAGGCCGGGCTGGATGCGCAGCGTGCGCAGGGCATCATCGAGTCGAACGAGTTCGCGGGCGAGGTGCGCTCGCAGGAGCAGTACTACCAGCAGGCCGGCATCCACTCCGTACCCGCGGTGATCATCAACGACCGCCACCTGATCTCGGGTGGGCAGCCGCCGGAGGTCTTTGAACAGGCGCTGCGCCAGATCGCCCAGCAAGCCTGATAGCGGCTGATTCAGCCCTTCAATTCACAGAAGCGCAGCCGGTTGGCGCTCGGGTCGGTCACCTCGACCTGGCGGCCCCACGGCAGGTTCACGAGGCCAGGCCGGTTGTTGCGGTAGTCCTTGTCCGTCAGCTCCGCGTGGAACTCCTCGATGCCCGTCATGGGCACGAAAGCACAGGAGCCAGGCGTCGCATCGCCATGGTGTTCGGTCAGGTGCAGCGTCATGCCGGTGCGGCTGACCTGCAGGTAGAGCGGCGCATCGTCGTCGAACCGGTGCTCCCAGTCCACCGTCATTCCCAGGAAGCCGAGATAGAACTCGCGCATTTTCGCTTCGTCGAAGAAGCGCAGGATCGGAACGGCGGGGCTGATGTGCATGCGGTCCTCAGATGGTCCGGAGTTCGTCCAGCGGCCAGCGCGGACGGACGTTGAAGGAGTAGTCGCGCTTGGCCGCGTCGGGGTTGATCTGCAGGCGCATCGCACCCGCGAAAGCAATCATGGCACCGTTGTCGGTGCAGAATTCCAGCTCGGGGTAGTAGACCTCGAAGCGCTTCTTCGCGGCCGCCGCGTTGAGCGACTCGCGCAGCTGGCGGTTGGCGCCCACGCCGCCCGCGATCACCAAACGCTTGAGGCCCGTGTGCTTCAAGGCGCTCACGCACTTCGCGGTCAGCACGTCCACGATCGCGTCGACGAAGCCGCGCGCGATGTTGGCCTTGTCCTGCTCGCAGATGTTGGCGCCATTGGTCCCGGCGGCGCCCTGCTGCTTGACCACCGTGAGCACCGCCGTCTTCAGCCCCGAGAAGCTGAAGTTGAAGTCCTTCGAATGCAGCATGGGGCGGGGCAGCTTGTACGCGTCCGGGTCGCCGAATTCCGCCAGCCGCGAGATCGCCGGGCCGCCCGGGTAGCCGAGGCCCAGCAGCTTGGCCGACTTGTCGAAGGCCTCGCCGGCCGCATCGTCCAGCGTCTCGCCGAGCAGAGTGTACTGGCCCACGCCATCGACGCGCATCAGCTGCGTGTGGCCGCCCGAGACCAGCAGGGCCACGAACGGGAACTGCGGCGGGTCGCTGGCCAGCAGGGGCGAGAGCAGGTGGCCTTCCAGGTGGTGCACGCCGAGCACCGGCTTGTCCGTCGCCAGACCCAGGCTGCAGGCGACCGAGGCGCCAACCAGCAGCGCGCCGGCGAGGCCCGGCCCCTGCGTGTAGGCGATGGCATCGACGTCGCTCAAGCGCGTGCCGGCCTTGCCCAGCACCTGCTCCAGCAGCGGCAGCGCGCGGCGGATATGGTCGCGCGAGGCCAGCTCCGGCACCACGCCGCCGTACTCCTCATGCATGGCGACCTGCGAGTGCAGGGCATGGGACAGCAGGCCGCGTTGCGTGTCATACAACGCCAGGCCGGTTTCATCGCAGGAGGATTCGACGCCGAGAACGATCATGAAAAGTGCAGGGTGGTGCCAGGGGTGGAGGTGAATGCGCCATTGTAAAGCACGCGGGCGAGGCCGTCGCCCAAGGCTGGTGCGGCGCCGCGGCGTATCCGGGGCGGCGGCACTGGCACCGCTCTTGCTACGTCAACGGAGGTATCCAAGAACGAGGAGCGGGCCATGTTCGAACAATGGAAAGCCATCTGCCGCGTGAAAGACATTCCGCGCGCAGGTGTACGTACGGTGCCGCGCGGGTTCGCGTGGCAGGAGCTGCCGGGTGTCGCCGTGTTCCGCACGGAGGACGATTGCGTGCTGGCGCTGCTGGATGTCGCGATCGGGCATGCGGCTTTGTCGACCGGTGACGTTGAGGGCGCGCGCTTGCGGGCCGGTGGCCAGACCATCGACCTGCACACCGGCCGCGCGCTCGATGGCGCGCTGGCCGTGCGCACCTACCAGGTGCGCTTGCAGGAGGGCCGCGTCTACCTGGACCTGACGGAGTTGCGCGCGCCGGCGAGCCGGGAAGAGGAAGCGCTGGCCGGGGCGTACGCCACGGGACCGCGCTTCGTCGCTGCATGAACGCCGGGCCGCCCGTCCACCATTGGCCCGCTTGGGGGGCGGGTTTGCTTAGCGCGGGCGCTGGCGCAGTTCCGTGTGCGCGGCGCGCAGCATGTCGACGGTGTCATCCCAGCCAATGCAACCGTCAGTGACTGAGCAGCCGTAGACCAGTTGCGCCAGGTCGGCCGGGATCTTCTGGTTCCCGCTGACGATGTTCGATTCGATCATCACGCCCACCAGCGACTGGTTGCCGTGCTTGATCTGCTGGACCACGTCCGACATCACCAGCGGCTGCAGCTCCGGCTTCTTGTAGCTGTTGGCGTGCGAGCAGTCGACCACCAGGTTGGCGGGCAGGCCCGCCTTCTTGAGCGCCTGCTCGGCGATGGCCACCGAGACCGAGTCATAGTTCGGCCGCCCGCCGCCCCCGCGCAGCACCACATGGCCGTAGCCGTTGCCGCGCGTGCGCACCACCGCCACATTCCCCTGGCCGTTGATGCCCAGGAAGGAGTGCGGGTGTGCGGCCGACAGGATGGCGTTGATGGCGATCTCGATGTCGCCATCGGTGCCGTTCTTGAAGCCGACCGGGGTCGAAAGACCGGAGGACATCTCGCGGTGCGTCTGCGATTCCGTGGTCCGCGCGCCGATGGCGGTCCACGCGATCAGATCACCGAGGTACTGCGGCGAGATCGGGTCCAGCGCCTCGGTGGCGGTGGGCAGACCGAGTTCGCACACGTCCAGCAGGAACTGGCGCGCGCGCTTCATGCCCTCGTCCACGCGGAACGAGTCGTCCATGAACGGGTCGTTGATGTAGCCCTTCCACCCGGTGGTGGTGCGCGGCTTTTCAAAGTACACGCGCATCACCAGCAGCATCGTGTCCTGCACTTCGTCCTGCAGCGCCTTCAGGCGCCGCGCATAATCCAGGCCCGCTTCCGGATCATGAATCGAGCAGGGACCGACGACGACGAACAGGCGCGGGTCCTTGCGGTCGATGATGTTACGCAGGTCCGCGCGGCCCTTCATGACGGTGTCGAAGGCGCGCTCGCTGATCGGCAAAGTGGAATGCAGTTCCTCCGGCGTCGGCATCGGTGCGAACGAGGTAACGTTGATGTTCTCAATATCTGGGGTGATCATGGTGCGACTCTGGTTTTGCTAGCGGGGATCGGAAAGTGTAGCCGCAATCGGCCGCCGTTGCAGGGGTTTGTCGAAAAAGCAGGTAAGCTGCGGGGATGGACCACATCGAGAATCGATTTCATGCGGCGCCCTTCATCAAGGAGATCGGGCGCGGCATCAAGGGCGCGCGGGCGCTGAGCCGCCACGACGCGCGCGCGCTGTACGCGGCCATGCTGGACGGGCGCGTGTCGGACCTGGAGGTGGGCGCCATCGTGCTGGCGCTGCGGATCAAGGGCGAATCGGTGGACGAGCTGGCAGGGTTCATGGACGCGGCCGAGGCCGCGTTCGCACCGCTGCCCACGCCCGGCGGCGAATATGCGCCGGTGCTGATCCCCTCGTACAACGGGGCGCGCAAAATGCCGAACCTGCTGCCGCTGCTGGCGCTGCTGGTGGCGCGCGCGGGCGTGCCGGTGCTGATCCATGGCGTGCAGAGCGATCCCGGCCGCGTGACCACCTGCGAGATCCTGGGCGAGATGGGGTTGCCCGTGGCACGCGACCTGGCGGACATGCAGTCGGCCTGGGCGCTGGGGCATCCGGCCTTCATGCCGATCGAGACGCTGGCGCCGGCACTGGCACGCATACTGGCGCTGCGCGGCGTGCTCGGCGTGCGCAATTCGACGCACACGCTGGTCAAGATCCTGCAGCCGTTCGATGGCCCGGCGCTGCGGCTGGCTTCATATACTCACCCGGAGTATCTGGAATCGCTGAGCGCGTTCTTTTCCATGCCCGGCCAAGCTGGTCGGGGCGACGCCTTCCTCATGCGCGGCACGGAAGGGGAGACGGTCGCCAATGCCAACCGCGGCCAGCAGGTGGACTGGTTCCGCGCCGGTGAGCGAACGCTGCTGATCGAGCGCGACCCGCCCTCCGATGCCCTCACCGACCTGCCCGCCGCGCGCGACCCGGCCACCACCGCCGCGTGGATCCGCGCCGCGCTGCGCGGTGAAGTGTCCATCCCGGCACCGATCCGCGAGCAGGCTGATCAGGTCATCGCCGCGGCCCGCGACCTCGCCACGCGCGGGCGCTGAGC
>NZ_SPVF01000174.1 GCF_004614185.1 Zemynaea arenosa
GGCCAGAACACCGCCGCCAGCGCCGCGGTCGGTAACGCCAACGGCGCCAATACGCCGAACAGCGTGGTCGTGACCGGTATCCGCCGCGGTATCGAAGCGGCGATCTCGATCAAGAAGAATTCCAACTCCATCGTGGAAGCGATCTCGGCGGAAGACATCGGCAAGCTGCCGGACGCGTCCGTTGCGGAATCGATCTCCCGCCTGCCGGGTGTCACCGCCCAGCGTTCGCGCGATTCGGGCAAGGCCTCCGACATCTCGGTGCGCGGCCTGTCGCCGAGCTTCAACGGCACCCTGCTGAACGGCCGCGAGATGGCCTCCACCGGCAACGCCCGCAGCCCCGAGTTCGACCTGTTCCCGGCCGAACTGATGGGTTCCATCACCATCTACAAGACCCCGGACGCGACCGTCGTCGGCCAGGGCCTGGCCTCCACCATCGACCTGCACACCGTGCAGCCGCTGGACTTTGGCAAGCGCGTGATCGCCGCCAACGTCAAGAAGAGCCGTCTGGGCGTGCGCTCCGGCGCCGCGGAAGGCGATGGCCACCGCTATTCGTTCTCCTACATCGACCAGTTCGCCAACCGCACCATCGGCGTGGCGGTCGGCCTGACCAGCTACAAGGAAACCGGCGGCGCACAGCCGAAGTTCAACTCGTGGGGCGGCTGGGCGCCGACCCTGAAGTACAACGGCCAGGACGTCAAGCTGCCGGGCGGCTTTACCGCGGACACCGAGCAGGGCCGCTACGAGCGCGACGGCGCGTTCGCCTCGCTGCAGTTCCGTCCGAACAAGAATTTCAAGTCGACCGTGGACGTGTTCTACTCGTCCGGCTCGACCAGCCTGAAGAAGACCGGCCTGGAAGGTGCGATCGGCGGCGACACCAACGGTGCTTACGACCCGGCTGGCGTGCTGCAGAACGTGACCGTGGTCAACGGCGTCGCGACCGCCGGTACCCTGACCAACTACAAGGCCGTGGTGCGCAACCACATCGAAGGCGCGGACGACGACCTGAAGACGGTCGGCTGGAACAACGAGTGGAAGCTCGACGACTGGACCACCAGCGCCGACCTGACCTGGTCCAAGGCGACCAAGCAAAGCTCGCGCTATGAAACCACGGCCGGCCTGCCGGGCAACGCGACCACCCTGGACACCATCACCTGGAGCGGCTTCAACGGCAGCAACTTCACCGACGTCGTCTACAAGACCGGCCTGAACTATTCGGACCGCAACGTGGCCAAGCTGACCGATGTGAACGGCTGGTCCGGTGGCGCCTCCTCGCCGCAGGCCGGCTACGTGGCCCTGCCGCACATCGATGACTCCGTCAAGGCGCTGCGCCTGGCCGCCAAGAAGGCGGTTGAATGGGGTCCGATCGCCAATGCGCAGTTCGGCTACAACATGACCAAGCGCGACAAGGAGCGCACCGGCGACGAAGGCCGCCTGGTGATTAAGGGCGGCGACCCGTACGGCACCGCCGCCGTGCCGGGTGGCGACACCGCCATCGCCGGCACCACCGGCCTGCCAGTGGTGTCCTGGAATCCGCAGGGGTCGCTGGGTTCGGTCTACGAACTGGCCAAGAAGGTCGACGCCGACATCCTGAACAAGTACTGGGGCGTGAGCGAGAAGGTCAACACCCTGTACTTCATGGGTGACCTTGACGGCCAGCTGGGCGGCCTGAGCTACCGCGGCAACGTGGGCATGCAGGCGGTGCACACCAAGCAGACCGGTCGCGGCTTCACCGTCGATCTGGCCCGCTGCACCGGCAACACCCCGGAGACTTGCCCGGGCAAGGCTGTGTCCGAGAGCGAAAGCTACTGGGACGTGCTGCCGAGCGCTAACGTGTCGTTCGACCTGAGCAACGAACAGGTGCTGCGCGTCGGCGTGGCCAAGGTCCTGTCGCGCGCCAACCTGGACGACCTGCGTGCCTCGAACAACTTCTCGGTCAACACCAACGGCCCGTTCCCGATCCTGACCGGTTCCGGCGGCAATCCGCACCTGAAGCCGTTCCGCGCCAAGGCCTTCGACCTGTCGTATGAGAAGTACTTCGGCAACAAGGGCTATGTGAGCCTGGCCGGCTTCTACAAGAAGCTGGACACCTACATCCTGCGGGCGCCGCGCAACTACGACTTCGGTCCGTTCGTGACCCCGACCACGCCGCTGCCGACCAGCGGCCCATACAAGGGTTCGACCCAGGGTCTGTTCACCCAGCCGACCAACGGCCAGGGCGGCAGCATCCACGGCTTCGAGCTCGCGGTCAACGTGCCGTTCTCGATGGTCAGCGAGTACCTGGACGGTTTCGGCGTGATGGTGAACCATTCGGACACCACTTCGAGCATCGAGCTGCCGGCCTTCGGTTTCGCCAACATCAACTCGCCGAAGCAGGAAATCCCGCTGCCGGGCCTGTCCAAGCGCGTGACCAACGCCCGCGTGTACTACGAGAAGTACGGCTTCCAGTTTGCCGCCGCAGCGCGCAAGCGTTCGGACTTCCTGGGCCAGGTGTCGGACTTCCAGGACAACCAGCAGCTCACCTTCATCAAGGGCGAGACCATCATCGACTATCAAATGTCGTATGAGTTCCAGTCCGGCTGGCTGAAGGGTGTGTCGGTGTATGCGCAGGCCAACAACTGGAACAACGCACCGTACCAGGAGTTCACCGAGTCCCCGGATTCGGTCACCAACAAGGTGGTCTACGGCCGTACCTACCAGTTCGGCGTGAACTACAAGTTCTAAGAATTTGTAGCCTCACAGGCACTACAATGAACCCCTGATGGCTTCGGCCTCAGGGGTTTTTTTCAAGGTCGGGAAGTTCACCAGCAATTCAGGAATGCACATGCAACAGGCAATCAAGGACATCGTGATCGTCGGCGGCGGCACCGCCGGCTGGATGAGCGCCGCGGCGCTGGCCACCATCCTCAATGGACGCTACAACATCCGCGTGGTGGAATCGGACGATATCGGCATCGTGGGCGTGGGCGAGGCCACCATCCCGATGATCCAGCGGTTCAATACCGTGGTCGGCATCGACGAGAACGAATTCATGCGCGAGACCATGGGCACATTCAAGCTGGGCGTGGAATTCGTCAACTGGGGCCGGCAGGGTGACCGCTACATGCACGGCTTCGGGCGCCTGGGGCAGGACCTCGCCACCGTGCCGTTCGACCAGTACTGGCAAAAGATGCGCCAGTTGGGCAAGGCCGCGCCGCTGGAGCAGTATTCGATCACGCGCATGGCGGCCAAGGCCAACAAGTTCATGCCGCCCAATTTCGAAGTGCGCAATTCGCCGCTGGGCGACATCGTGTATGCCTACCACTTCGACGCAAGCCTGTATGCGCGCTATTTGCGCAAGCTGTGTGAACAGCGGGGCGTGGTGCGCACCGAGGGCAAGATCGTCCAGGTGCAGCAGCGCGAGGGCGATGGCTATGTGGAGGCGGTGGTGCTGGAGAACGGCACGCGCATCGCGGGCGATCTCTTTATCGACTGCTCGGGCTTCCGCGGGCTGCTGATCGAGCAGACGCTCAAGACCGGGTTCGAGGACTGGTCGCATTGGCTGCCGAGCGACCGCGCACTGGCCGTGCCGTGTGAATCGGTGACCCCGCTGACGCCGTACACGCGCGCGACCTCGCACAAGGCCGGGTGGCAGTGGCGCATCCCGCTGCAGCACCGGATCGGCAACGGGCACGTGTTCTGCTCAAAGTACATCAGCGAGGACGAAGCGGCCTCCGTGCTGCTGGCCAACCTCGATGGCAAACCGCTGGCCGACCCGCGCCTGATCAAGTTCACCACCGGGCGGCGCAAGCAGGCGTGGAACCGCAACGTCGTGGCGGTCGGCCTGGCATCGGGCTTCCTGGAACCGATCGAGTCGACCTCGATCCACCTGATCCAGTCCGCGATCCAGCGCCTGATCGACTTCTTCCCGGACCGCGGCTTCAACGAGGTGGATATCGCCGAGTACAACCGCCAGTCCCAGTTCGAGTACGAGCGCATTCGCGACTTCATCATCCTGCACTATCACCTGAACCAGCGCACCGATTCCGAGTTCTGGAAGGCCTGCGCGGCGATGGAGATTCCCGAGACCCTCAAGCACAAGCTGGACCTGTACCGCGCGCACGGGCGCGTGGTCCGCATCGACAACGAGCTGTTCTCGGAAGTCGGCTGGATCCAGGTGCTGGAGGGGCAGAACGCCCCCATCGAGGGCTACCATCCGCTGGTGGATGTGCAGTCCGAGGGCGACATCCACGAATACCTCGAGAGTGTGCGCGACGTGATCGGCAAGTGCGTGGAGGTGATACCGGACCACGCGGCCTATGTGGCCAAGCACTGCATGGCCCCGAAACGCTGAGCTGGCGGCGGATTCGTGAGCGGCGCGGCATCTGCTGCGCCGTTTTCGTTTGCAAAGGAGTACACTCTCGCCCTTTCCAGCTGTTTACTTAGCGAGACCCGAACTCCCCCATGCAAGACACCACTTTTGCCGACCTTGGCCTCCCCGCACCGCTCCTGAAAGCCTTGAAGGAGGTCGGCTACGAAGTTCCGTCGCCGATCCAGGCCCAGACCATCCCGCTGCTGCTGGAGAACCGCGATGTGCTGGGCCAGGCGCAGACCGGCACCGGCAAGACGGCCGCCTTCGCGCTGCCCATCCTCGCGCGCATCGACGTCAAGCAGACCGCCCCGCAGGCGCTGGTGCTGGCGCCCACGCGCGAGCTGGCGATCCAGGTGGCCGAGGCCTTCCAGAGCTACGCCGCGCATATGCCGCGCTTTCACGTGCTGCCGGTGTACGGTGGCCAGAGCTACGGGCCGCAGCTGGCATCGCTGCGGCGCGGGGTCCATGTCGTGGTGGGCACGCCGGGGCGCATCATCGACCATATCGAGAAGGGATCACTCGACCTGTCGCAGCTGAAGACTCTCGTGCTGGATGAAGCGGACGAAATGCTGCGCATGGGCTTCATCGACGACGTGGAGCGCATCCTGCAGCAGATGCCGGAAACGCGCCAGACCGCGCTGTTCTCGGCCACCATGCCGCCGCCGATCAAGCGCATCACCCGCAACTACCTGCGCGAGCCGGCCGAGGTGACGGTTGCGGCGAAGACCGGGACCGCGGACAACATCCGCCAGCGTTTCTGGCTGGTCTCCGGCATGCACAAGCTGGATGCGCTGACGCGGATCCTCGAGGCCGAGCCGTTCGACGGCATGATCATCTTCTCGCGCACCAAGCTGGGGACGGAGGAGCTGGCGTCCAAACTGCAGGCGCGCGGGTTCGCGGCGGCGGCCATCAACGGCGACATGGCGCAGCCGCAGCGCGAGCGCACCATCGGGCAGCTCAAGGACGGCAAGATCGACATCCTGGTGGCGACCGACGTCGCCGCGCGCGGGCTGGATGTGGAGCGCATTTCGCACGTGGTGAACTACGACGTGCCGTCGGACCCGGAGAGCTACACCCACCGCATCGGCCGCACCGGGCGGGCCGGGCGCAGCGGGGAGGCGATCCTGTTCGTGACGCCGCGCGAGAATGGACTGCTGCGCGCGATCGAGCGGGCCACGCGCAGCAAGGTCGAGCCGATGTCGCTGCCGACCATCAAGACCATCAACGATGCACGCATTGCGAAGTTCAAGGACCAGATCACCGAAGCCCTGGCGGCGGAAGGGCTGGACGTATTCCGCACGCTGATCGAAGAGTACGAGCGCGAAAAGAACGTCCCGGCCGTGGAGATCGCCGCGGCGCTGGCGAAGATCGCGCGCGGGGACGAGCCGTTCCTGCTCGAGAAGCCGGACCGCGAAGCCAAGAAGGCCCCGAAGGGCGAGGGCGAACGGAATGGGGACTATCGCGAGCGCGATCCGCGCGACCGGGGCGCACGTGATGCGCAGGGCGACCGCGAGGCCCGCCCGACGCGCTCCGACTTCCGCGACCGCGATCCGCGCGCCTTAAGGGGCGACCGCCCCGAGCGCGAGGCCCGCCCGCGCGGCCCGCGGGTGGACGCCGAAGGCATGGAGACTTTCCGGATCGAGGTCGGTCACGCGCACGGCGTCAAGCCCGGCAACATCGTCGGCGCGATCGCCAACGAAACCGGGCTGGATGCCAAGTTCATTGGCCGTATCGAGATCGAATACGACCACAGTTTCTTGTCCCTGCCCGCCGACATGCCGCCGGACGTGATGCAGCACCTGAAGAAGGTGTGGGTCGCCAACCAGCAGCTGCGCATCACGCGCGCCGACGAGGCGCCCGATCTCGCGCCCAAGGGCGGCAACAAGGCCCCGAAAAAGAAGCGCAAGCCCGCCGACGGCGAGGACTAAGCCTGTGCGGCGGCTGCCGCTATGCTAACGTGGGCACCTTCCTTCTCAAGAAAGGTGCCCATCATGCATACGCTGAAGACTGCTGCCTGGCTGCTCGTCCTGCTGCTCCCCGCCACCGTCCTCGCCCAATCCCGGCAGGACGAAGTGGCGGCGCGCGGCGTCATGGTGATGCCCTTCTCGCTGGCCGCCACCACCCACATCTTCACCAAGACCGCCGACGGCGCCGTACAGCAGGTCGTGACCAAGCGTGCCGATGATGAACCCCAGCGCGCCCTGATCCAGGCCCACCTGCGCGAAGTGTCGACCCGCATGAGCCGTGGCGATTACGCCATGCCCGAGATGCTGCATGGAGCCGACATGCCCGGCCTGCGCGAGATGCGCGCCGCCGGCGCCAAACTTGAGATTCGCTACGTCGATCTTCCGAACGGCGGCCAGGTCACCTACCGCTCCCGCGACCCACAGGTGATTGCCGCCGTCCACCGCTGGGTCGATGCCCAGCTCTCCGACCACGGCCACGACGCCGTCTCCGGCCACCACTAACCCCCTTTGATTTGCCTCAACCGGGGTCAGGCCTCCGCCCTCCCAGCCGGGGTCAGGCCCCGACTTGCCTCACGGCAGCAACATAGAGTGAAAAAGCTGTGGATAGTCTGTGGATAAGTGCTTGGGGCCTGACCCCCTCTAGGGAGGCAGGCCTGACCCCGGGGTTGATGGGGGTCAGGGGTGCGCCATGCGGGGGGAACTTAGTGGGAGGTGGCGCGGAGCGTGGCTTGCGGGACGGCGTGGATGGTCTTCTCTTTCACCAGGGCCCACAGGATGGCGGAGATGGTCAGGCAGCCACCGCAGATCAGGAAGAGGATGCTGGAGTCGCTGGCGTTTTTCAGGATGCCGCCCACGCCGGTCGACAGCAGCTGCGGCAGCACCACCGACAGGTTGAAGATCCCCATGAAGAAGCCCATGCGGCTGCGGTCGACCTTTTCGCTCATGATCGCAAACGGCAGCGACACCACCGCGCTCCAGCCCACGCCCACCACGGCCATCAGCATATACAGCGCCACCGGCGTGCGCGCGGAGAAGGCGATCAGGAAGTAGGCCACGGCCATCGTCGCGATGCACAGCATCTGGGTCTTCACGCGCCCGATCCGCTCGGCCACCGGTTCCAGCACCAGCGCGGGCAGCAGGAAGCCGACCGTGTTCATGACGGCGAACGAAATCGAAATCACATGCCCCGATTGCGCCGCCGCCTCCGGCCCCGGCGCCACCACGTGCTGCTGGATGAAGGCGATGATGTACACGAACATCGACTGCACGCCCAGCCAGGAGAACCCGTGCGCGAGATAGATGCGCATCAGCTGCCCCCATTCGGTCACCGTCGCGGCTTCCTCCGCCGCCTTTACCTCCAGGTTGCGGTCCTCGGTCACGAAGAACATCGGCACCACCGAGAACAGGAAGACGATGAACACGCCCACCGTGATCAAGGCGTAGTTGTCGATGAAGGCGCCGATCAGGTACGCCATCACGCCCCAGAATCCGGAGATGGTCTGCATCCACGTGTAGCCCTTGGTGCGCGGGATGCCGTCCGGCGTGACGTCCGCAATGATCGATCGGGTGGGGTTGAAGCTGATGTTGATCGACAGGTCCAGCGTCAGCGCCACGATCACCGCGACCACCAGCAGGTTCGACACGCCCAGCAGCGACGCCACTTCGTCGATCCGCGGCAGCAGGAACACGGAGAGCGCCGCCAGCGTCCCGCCGATCAGCACAAAGGGCCGCCGCCGTCCGCCCCAGAACCAGGCCTTGTCCGAAATAAGCCCGATGATCACCTGCCCGAGGATGCCGGCCGTCGGCCCGGCCGCCCACACGATCCCGATCTCGTGGATATCGAGCCCGTACTTGGTCGAGAGGAGCCAGGAGAGCGCCGAAATCTGGATCGACAGCGCAAAGCCCATCGCGGTCGCCGGCAGGCTGATAATGGCGTAGAAGGTGTTGCTCAGGCGCTTTTGCATGTCCAGCATGTGAGGTCCCCGGCTCGTGTTCGTGGCTGTGTTGTTTGACTACATGAGTCTGTGCTCAAACCGATTCTACTATGGTTATCTTGATTGACACCATCAAAAGCAGCGTGTTATTTTCCTACAAATGCAAGGGCGGCCTGGGCCGCAGATAACTATTCGGGGACAAGATGGACACCACGGTGACCACGCCGCGCGCAGCGGCCACCAAACCACGCCTGTCGTTCTGGCAGCTGTGGAACATGAGCTTCGGCTTCTTCGGCATCCAGTTCGGCTTCGCCTTGCAAAATGCGAACACGAGCCGCATCTTCTCGACACTGGGCGCTAACCCGGACCAGCTGGCGCTGTTCTGGCTCGCCGCCCCCGTCACCGGCCTGCTGGTGCAGCCCGTGATCGGCTACCTCAGTGACAACACGTGGCACCCGACCTGGGGCCGCCGCCGTCCGTTCTTCTTCCTCGGCGCCGTCCTCGCTTCGCTCGCGCTGTTCCTGATGCCGAATTCCGCCGCCCTCTGGATGGCGGTGGCCGTGCTGTGGATGATGGACGCCGCGATCAACGTGTCGATGGAGCCGTTCCGCGCCTTCGTCGGCGACAAGCTCGATGCCTCGCAGCGCACCGCGGGCTTCGCGATGCAGACCTTCTTCATCGGCTGCGGCGCGGTGATCGCGTCCCTGCTGCCGTCGATCTTCTCGCACTACGGCGTGTCCAACGTGCCGGTCAACGGCACCATCCCGGATACCGTGCGCTACTCTTTCTACAGCGGCGCCGCGGTGTTCCTGCTGTCCGTGCTGTGGACCGTCCTCACGGCCAAGGAAACCCCGCCTGAGAACCTGGAGCAGTTCCGCGCCGAGCGCAAACAGACACGCGGCATGGGCTACGCGTTCGCGGAGATCATCGGTGGCTTCGGCCGCATGCCCAAGACGATGGTGCAGCTGGCCTTCGTTCAGTTCTTCACCTGGATCGCGCTGTTCGCGATGTGGATCTACACCGGCACCGCGATCGCGGACACGGTCTGGCACACCACCGATGCGCAGTCGGTGGCCTACCAGGACGCGGGCAACTGGGTCGGCACCATGTTCGCGGTGTACAACGGCGTGTCCGCGCTGGCCGCCTTCATCCTACCCATCTTCGCCAAATACACCAGCCGCCGCATCGTGCACACCACCTGCCTGATCATCGGCGGGCTGTCGCTGGCCTCGATCCTCACGATCACCACCAAGGAGATGCTGATCGTCCCGATGATCGGCGTCGGCATCGCCTGGGCCTCGATCCTCACCATGCCGTATGCCATCCTGGCCGGGGCGCTGCCCGCGCGCCGCATGGGCTACTACATGGGCCTCTTCAATTTCTTCGTCGTGATTCCGCAGATCGTCAGCGGCGTGCTGCTGGGCGGCGTGACCAAGCATTTCCTCGGCGGGCACACGGTCAATACGCTGGTGCTGGGCGGCGCGTCGATGGCGCTGGCGGGCATCCTGACCCTGTTCGTGGCCGACAAGGCGGACCACGAGTAGCGCCAGAGCCTGCGCCACGATTTTCGCGGCTGTCGTAACCTGATGCGCTGTCAAACACACATCGTGGAGCGCACATGACCATCAAGACCATTGCGGTGCAGCCGTTCGCCGGGCAGCGTCCCGGCACGTCCGGCCTGCGCAAGAAAGTGGCCCAGTTCAGCCAGCCCGGCTATCTCGAAACCTTCGTCCAGGCGATCTTCAACACCATCGGCGGCGGCGCCGGCCAGACCCTCGTCCTCGGCGGCGATGGCCGCTACTTCAACCGCCCGGCCGTGCAGACCATCCTGCACATGGCCGCCGCCCACGGCTTCGCGCGCGTGCTGGTGGGGCAGGGCGGGATCATGTCCACCCCTGCCGTGAGCTGCGTGATCCGCAAGTACGAAGCACTGGGCGGCATCGTACTATCGGCCAGCCACAATCCGGGCGGTCCCGATGGGGACTTCGGGGTCAAGTACAACATCGCCAACGGCGGCCCGGCACCCGAAAAGATCACCGAGGCGATCTACGCCAACACGCAGACCATCGACGGCTACCGCATCAGCGACGCGGGCCCGGTGGACATCGACAGCATCGGCACCCACACGCTGGAAGGCACCACCATCGAAGTGCTCGATCCGGTGGCCGACTACGCGGAGCTGATGCAGCGCCTGTTCGACTTCGACGCCATCCGCGCCCTGTTCCAGCGCGGCTTCCGGATGCGCTTCGACGGCATGCACGCGGTCTCCGGGCCGTACGCCAAGCGCATCATCGAAGGGATGCTGGGCGCACCGGAGGGCACGGTCGTCAACGCGGTGCCGCTGGAGGATTTCGGCGGCCTGCACCCGGACCCGAACCCCGCCAACGCCGCTGAACTGATCGCGGTGATGTCCGGTTCCGATGCGCCGGACTTCGGCGCCGCGTCGGATGGCGACGGGGACCGCAACATGATCGTCGGCCGCGACCTGCCGGTCACGCCGTCGGACAGCCTGGCCATCATCGCCGCCAATGCGGAGCTGGTGCCGGGCTACCGGGGCGGCATCGCGGGCATCGCGCGTTCGATGCCGACGTCCGCCGCGGCGGACCGCGTGGCCAAGGCACTCAACGTCCCGATGTTCGAAACGCCCACCGGCTGGAAGTTCTTCGGCAACCTGCTCGATGCGAACATGGCCACCCTGTGCGGAGAAGAGAGCTACGGCACCGGCTCGAACCACGTGCGCGAGAAGGACGGGCTGTGGGCGGTCCTTTTCTGGCTCAATATCCTGGCCGCCACCGGCAAATCGGTGAACGAGATCGTGTCCGAACACTGGGCGCGCTTCGGCCGCAACTACTATTCGCGCCACGACTACGAGGCGGTGGACAGCGCCGCCGCCGATGCGCTGATGGTCAACCTGCGCCACAAGCTGCCCGGCCTGCGCGACCAGTCGCTGGCCGGCCACGTGGTCGAAACGGCGGACGATTTCGAATACCACGACCCGGTCGACCACAGCGTGTCGGCGCAGCAGGGGATCCGCATCGTGATGCGCGACGGTGCGCGCATTATCTTCCGCCTGTCCGGCACTGGCACCGAAGGCGCCACCATCCGCGTTTATCACGAACTGTTCGAACCCGACCCCGCCCGCCACGACCTGCCGACGCAGGAGGCGCTGGGTGGGCTCATCATCCTGGCCTACGACCTGGCCGAGTTCAAGGCCCGCACAGGCCGCGACCGGCCGACCGTCATCACCTGAACAAGGATTCCATGAAGCCATCCGTACTCGCAGCCTCGCTCCTCCTGGCCGGTTCCGCCGGCGCCGCGCCCTTCACCTGGGACAACGCGACCGTCTACTTCCTGCTGACGGACCGCTTCAACAATGCGAGTACGGCCAACGACCATGCCTACGGCCGCGGTTCGGCGGCGCCGCTGCGGGGCTTCATGGGCGGGGACCTGAAGGGCGTGACGGCCAAGATCCGTGCCGGCTACTTCAAGGACCTCGGCGTGGATGCGCTGTGGATCACGCCGCCGGTGGAGCAGATCCACGCGAGCACGGACGAAGGAACGGGCGAGAGTTACGGCTTCCACGGCTATTGGGCCAAGGACTTCACGGCCGTCGACGCGGCGCTCGGCACGGAGGCCGACCTGCGCGAGCTGGTCGCCACGGCGCACCAGCACGGCCTGCGGGTGCTGCTCGATGTGGTGATGAACCAGATCGGCCCCGTCACCGCGCAGGATCCGGTGTGGCCCGCCGACTGGGTGCGCACCGCGCCGCGCTGCGACTTCAAGACCGCGGCCACCACCATCGAGTGCACGCTGGTGGCCAACCTGCCGGACCTGCGCACCGAGAGCGCCACCGAGGTTGCGCTGCCGCCGCCGCTGGTGGAGAAGTGGAAGCAGGAAGGCCGCTACGACAGCGAAGTGGCCAGCCTGGATGCATTCTTCAAGCGAACCGGCTACCCGCGCACCCCGCGCTACCATCTGGTCAAGTGGCACACGGACTACGTGCGCAAGTTCGGCTTCGATGGCTTCCGCGCCGACACCGTCAAACATGTGGAGCCGGATGCTTGGCGCGCCCTGAAGAAGGAAGCGGCGCTGGCGTACGAAGACTGGAAGCGCGCCAATCCTAAGGAAAAGCTGGGCGACCAGCCGTTCTACATGACGGCGGAGGCCTACGGCTACGCGCCACAGATGGGCCTCGACTTCAACCTCGGCGACAAGAGCTTCAACTACTACGACGCGGGCTTCGACAGCATGATCAACTTCGCGATGAAGGGCGATGCCGCGAAGAGCTATGAACAGCTGTTCTCGGAGTACTCGGCAATCCTCAACGGCCCGCTCAAGGGCCACTCCATCCTCAATTACATCAGCTCCCACGACGACGGCGGGCCGTTCGACCAGCTGCGCACCAAGCCGTTTGAAGCCGGCACCAAGCTGCTGCTGGCACCCGGCGCTGCGCAGATCTACTACGGCGATGAGACGGCGCGCCTGCTGAAGATCGAGGGTGCGCAGGGCGACGCCACGCTGCGTTCGTTCATGAACTGGGACGAGCTGGCGAAGAACGTGCAGCGCAACGGCTACCGCATCGGCGAAGTGCGCCAGCACTTTGCGCTGCTGGGGCGCTTCCGCCACGACCATCCTGCGATTGGCGCGGGCGTGCATGCCAAGCTGGCGGACCAGCCCTACACCTTCAAGCGTACGCTGGACCGCGACGGCCTGCGCGACCAGGTCGTGATCGCGCTCGATGCACCGAAGGGGGCGAAGATCAGCGTCGGCGGCGTGTTCGCCGACGGCACCCGGGTCACCGATGGCTACACGGGCCAGCATGCGGTCGTGCGCAAAGGGCAGGTGAGCTTCGCGCGCAGCGGCCGCGTGACCCTCATCGCGGCCGACTGAGATGTCGCTGCGGCCAGTCACATAAGGTATCCTTACGCGCGACGCGTAGTGAGTTCAGCGTTATTGAGCCCGCGGTACAAGCGGGCCGCCCTGAAGAGACAGTCCAAATGACCAAAGAATTCGACCCGGAACAGAAGTTCGCACGCAGCGCTTACGCGGACGGTCCGCGCCTGCTGGCCGACATCGGCGCGACGCACGCGCGCTTTGCGCTGGAGACGGCGCCTGGCGTGCTGCGCGCCGTGCGCGTCCTGCGCTGCGACGACTACGCGGGCATCCTGCCGCTGCTGCGCGCCTACCTGGCGGACCACGAGGGCGTGCGCATCAACCACGCGGCCTTCGCACTGGCCAATCCGATCAGCGGTGACTTCATCCGCATGACCAACCGGGACTGGCAGTTCTCGACTGACGAGGTGCGGCGTGCGCTGGGTCTCAACACGCTCCTCATCGTCAACGACTTCACGGCGCTGGCCATGTCGCTGCCTGCGCTCACGGGCAAGGACCTGATGCAGGTCGGCGGCGGCGAGCCGACGCCGAATGCGGTCATCGGCGTGCTCGGTCCGGGCACGGGCCTGGGCGTATCGGGCCTGATTCCGACGGCGGACGGCTTCGTGACCCTCGGCTCCGAAGGCGGCCACGTGAGCTTTGCGCCGAGCGACGAGCGCGAATACTTCATCCTGCAGTACGCGTGGCGCCAACTGCCGCACGTGTCCTACGAGCGCCTGATCTCCGGCCCCGGCATGGAGCTGATCCACCGTGCGCTGGCCGAGCGCAATGGCGTCAAGGCGCCGGACCGCACGGCGCAGGAGGTGATGGAGGCGGCGCTGAACAAGGGTGATGCGCTGTGCCTCGAAGTGCTGGAGACTTTCTGCGGCATGCTCGGTACCGTCAGCAGCAACCTGGCGGTGACGCTGGGCGCGGTCGGCGGCATCTTCATCGGCGGCGGCATCGTGCCGCGCATGGGGGAGTGGTTCAAGACCTCGCCGTTCCGCGCGCGCTTCGAAGCCAAGGGGCGCTTCTCGGGTTATGTGTCGGCGATTCCGACCTACGTGATCATGGCGGAGAATCCGGCCTTCATCGGCGTCGCATCGATCCTGTCCGAGCACCTGCGCGGGCGCAGTGGCGCGAATACGCTGATGGACCGCGTGATCCAGCTGCGGCATGAGCTGTCCCCCGCCGAGCAGCGCGTGGCCACGCTGGTGCTGGAGCACCCGCGCAAGGTGCTGTCCGAGCCGATCGCGGAGATCGCACGGCTGGCTGACGTGTCGCAACCGACCGTCATCCGCTTCTGCCGCTCGCTGGGCTTCCTGGGCCTGGCCGACTTCAAGCTCAAGTTCGCGAGCAGCCTGACGGGCACGATTCCGGTGCGCCACAGCCAGGTGCGCACTTCCGACAGTACGCACGACCTGGCAGCGAAAGTGATCGACAACACCGTCTCGGCGATCCTCAAGTTCCGCGACCAGCTGGATGTGGTGTCGATCGACCGCGCCATCGACCTGCTGCGCAAGGCCAACCGCGTGGAGTTCTACGCGATGGGGAATTCGCGTGTGGTGGCGCTGGATGGCCAGCACAAGTTCTTCCGCTTCCGCATTCCGACGTCGTCGTATGGCGATTCGCATCTCTTCAAGCTGGCGGCGGATCTGCTCAAGCCGGGCGATGTGGTGATTGCGATCTCTACGTCGGGGCAGCTGCCGGAGCTGCTGTCTGCAGTCGATGCGGCGCGCGCTGCGGGGGCGGATGTTATCGCCATCACCAGCAGCAAGTCGCAGCTGGCGAAGAAGGCGTCCGTGGTGCTGGCGGTGGACCACTCGGAAGACAGCACGACCTTCCTCTCCATGATCTCGCGCGTGTTGCAGCTGCTGCTGATCGATATTCTCTCGGTGGGCATCTCGCTCGGCACGCAGGGCGAGGAGGGGCAGACCGACAAGCGTCTGCTGATCTCGCACCTGGATATCTAAGGCCGGCATACGCCGCGCAGGGCGGCGACGGCGATGAAGGGCAGGGCGGCGTAGCCTCCGATCTGGAATGGTCCCCAGCCGGTGGGCTGGCGTTTCAAGCCGTCCATGTGCCAGCAATCGGGCCGGTATGCGTCGTCCATCAGAACGTCGAACTTGCGCAGCTCCGGGGAACGTTCGGCGCCCAGGACCGGGCCGCTCGGCGCTGGCCCGGCGCCGGTCTTGTCCTCGGCCAGGACCTCGTGGACCGCGCGCTTGATGGCGCGGTCGGTGAGCGACAAGGATGGCGTGGCCAATCGTGTGGCGGCCGGCGGTGGTGCGGCCGCGGAAGGTGCGTCCAGAAGCGAATCCGGGACGGGGACCGGGGGCGGCGCGGCATGCGTTGCAGACGGCCGTGCGTCCTGTGCCGCCAGTGGCACGCATAGAAAGAAGGGCAGGAGGCGAAGGACAAGGCGCATGGGAGGATGATAGCGCCACGTCACCAGCGGCCTTGCCAATTTCATAATCCGTTACAAAAGTCTACGGCGGCGGAGCGCGGGCGGCTGCACGCTCGCCGTCGCGCTCCTCGGGCCAGTGCCGGCGCGAAGGCTGGCGCCGCGCTACGGCACCCACGCCGAAGGCCGTCGTATGGGTCGGCGCGCACGCGAAGAGGGGCGCGCCGAGGCTGAACGCTATTCGACGAAGACGACGGCGGTGCGCGGGGGTACGGTGAAGGTGGCGGTGGTGGCGTCGTACTGCGTGGCGCGGGCGCGGGCGTCGGCGCCGTTCACATGCGCGGGGTGCAGGCGCAGCGCGTGGCCGCGCGCTGGCGGGACGCTCACCGTGTGCGGAACCTTGTCGACGTTGACCAGGTAGACGAGCCCACCGAAATTCGCCCCGGGGTAGCCGCGGCCATCCAGCCATGCGGCGATCACGGTCGGTTCCTGCTGTGGCCCAACGTTGGCGAACTGCAGGCGCTTGCGGATTTCGTCCGCGCTCTTCAGATGGAACAGCGAGGTGCTGGCGCGGATGGCCAGCAGGTCGCGGAAGGCGTCCCGTGCGAAGGCGATATCGGCCGGCCAGGGCTTGAGCGAGGCATCCGCCAGCAGAGGCTTGAGCAGGGCGTAGTCCTTGCCATTGTCGGCTTCCGGCGGCAGCCCAGTGCCAAAGTAGTTGTCCTGGTAGCTCCAGTCGATCCGGTTGAACCAGTCGCCGGAGTTGAAGCTGTTGCGGTCCAGGGACTTGGAGCGCAGCGTGTCGACCCCTGCGTGGAAGTAGGCGACGCCCTGGCTGAAGGCCGTCAACGCCGCGCCCAGCATCTGTACGCGCGCCCGGTCCGCGCCGCTGGTGGCCCGTGGAAGCTTGAGGACATTGATGTCGAAGAGCGTCTGGTTGTCGTGGTTCTCGACATAGTTGACCACCTCCGACGGTGCACTCGCGTATCCGGCGGGCTGGCCGTTGTAGTCGACCTTCTCCAAGGGCTTGATACTGCCATCGTAAGTCGTCAGCGGGTACGAACGGATCGAACCTGCGAGGCCCGCGCGGACCATATCGGCCGTGCGCATCAGGTCTGCCCTGGTGGCAGGACGCGCGCGGTCGTTCGGGTCATAGAACATGCCGTTGATGTAGCCCTGCCGCGTGATCATGTCGATGCCCGAATCGCCGGCGGAGCCACCGCGCACCGCATCGCGCAAACGGTCATTGAAAGTGCCAATGCCGCTGCCATTGAGCGACAGCTGCGACGCCTGCACGAAGCGCTTGCCGTCCGCGACCTCGCCAAAATTCCAACCTTCGCCGATCAATGGCACACGGCGTCCCGCTGCACGGTCGGCCGCCTTCTGCACCTGCTCCATGGCGGCGCGCGGCTGGTGCCCCATCAGGTCGAAGCGGAAGGAGTCGATGCGGTACTCGCGCGTCCACAGCGCCACCGAATCGGCCATCAGCTTGCCCATCATGAGGTTCTCGGTGGCCGTGTTGTCGCAGCAGGTGGAGGTCTCGATCGCGCCTGCGGCATTCAGCCGGTGGTAGTAGCCGGGCACGATGCGGTCCAGTACCGACTTCTCTTTCTGCCCGCCGGTGAAGGTGTGGTTATAGACCACGTCCATGCCGACCCGCAGTCCGGCCTTGTGCAGCGCCAGCACCATCTCGCGCATTTCGATGATGCGGCGCGCGCCATCGTTCGGGTCCGTGCTGTAGCTGCCTTCCGGGGCGTTGTAATGGTAAGGGTCATAGCCCCAGTTGAAGCAGTCCGTCTCCGCGGTCTGGCGGATCAGGGCTTGCTGGCGCTCGCCGTCGGGCGCGCCGGTGGGCACGGGCACGGCGCAGCGGGCTTCGGGCACACTGCCGATGTCGAACACGGGGAGCAGGTGCACGTCCGTGAGCCCGGCCTTCGCGAGCGCGGACAAGTGGCGCATGCCGTTCGATTGCGTGTCCGTGAAGGCGGCGTAGGTGCCGCGGTGCGGCGTGGGGACCGTCGGGTCGTTGACCGAAAAGTCGCGCACGTGCAGTTCGTAGACCGTCATGTCGGCCGGAGCCCGTACGGTCTGCGGGGCGCGGTGGGCATCCCAGCCGGTAGGCTTCAGGCGCGGGTCGGACAGGGTGGCGATGTAGCTGCGGCGCGAGTCGGTCGACAGACTCACCGAGTACGGGTCGGTGACCAGGTTGCGCACCATGCCGAGGTTGGGGACGAAGACGTCGACCACGTACTTGTAGTACGAGCCGCTGCGGTCGTCCTGGGTGCGGACGGACCAGGCGCCGTTGGCGGCGTTGCGCTGGAGCGGCAGGATCGCGCCGGCCGGGCTGTCGGGGCCGGGGTAGAGGCAGACGGAGACCTTTTGCGCGGTTGGCGCCCAGAGCTTGAACTGGGTGTCCCCGCGGGCGACCGTGGCACCGAGGTCGTTCAGGCGCGCGGCGCTGGCGTAACGGGCGTCCAGCGCGGCGGCGGCTTGCGTGAAGGTGGCGGTGGTGACGCGCCCGGAGCGGTCTTCGCGGACCAGCAGAAGTTCCTGCTGCAGCAGCGAGGGCACGCGGTCCAGCCATGCGCGCGGCACGGCGTAGACGTCCATCTTGCCGAGCCATGCGAAGCGGTCGGGGAGGGCGGCGCGGGCGCCGGTCGCGCGCGTGAGCGGGACCGAGCCGGCGGCGCCGCGCACTGGTACGCCGGGGGCGGCGGACAGGCCGCCTTCAGGCGCAAAGTACAGCTTCACGACGCCGCCAGCGGGTATCGGCGCCGCGGCATCGGCTGGTACTGCGATCCGTCCCGCGTCAATCCACACGGCCCGCGCCTCCAGCTTGCCCGGCGCGGGATGCAGCACTGTCAGGAACTTGGGGTCGTCGCACGCCCCGATGTCGTGGGCCGATGCCGCACTGGTACCCAGACCAAGGGCGAGAGCGGCGGCGATGAAAGGTGCGGTCCTGATCCTGCAGTGCATCGAGTCTCCTGATTCTGAAAGTTATGCGGCCTTGGGTCCGCAGCGGTAGTGGTCCACCATCTGGTAGCGCGACGCATACAGCGCAAACACCAGCGCCGCCAGCCCCGCGAAGGCCGCGAAGAAGTACATCTGGAAGGCCATCACGCCCAGCCCCGTGGACTGGATGTTGGCCAGCACGGCCTCGTTCTTGACGCTCGAATTCACGATCAGCACCCACAGGCTGCCCACGGTGACGGCCAGGTACCAGAACGACATGATCGCGCCCTTCATCGACAGCGGTGCCTGCGAATACGCGAACTCCAGCCCGGTGGCCGAGACCAGCACCTCGCCCATGGTGAGCAGCACATAAGGCAGGATCT
This sequence comes from Zemynaea arenosa, assembly GCF_004614185.1. Classification (GTDB taxonomy): domain Bacteria; phylum Pseudomonadota; class Gammaproteobacteria; order Burkholderiales; family Burkholderiaceae_D; genus Telluria; species Telluria arenosa. The sequence goes on from NZ_SPVF01000174.1 coordinate 18,861, forward strand.
GCCAGGCCATCGAGACTGGCGTGCCGCCATCCATCACCAGCTGGATGGTGCCGATGGCGACCCACGCCAGCGCGGAAAACGCGATGCCCGCACCCATGCGGCGCAGGGCCGTGAGCTGCACGCCCGCGCGGCGCAGGACGGGGAACAGCACCAGGTTGTTGAAGGGGATCAGCAGCATCACCAGCATCGGGTTCAGCGCCTGCATCTGCGCAGGGAGGAACTGGAACTCGGAGCCGAACAGATGGAAGGTCGGGTAGGTCATCGAGTTGGCCTGCACGATCCAGGTGGAGGCCTTCTGGTCGAACAGGGACCAGAACGGCGTGACCAGCGCGAACACGATCAGCATGCGCAACACCGCGCGCACGCCGTCCACCGCATCATCCGGATGCGCGCCGCGCGCCCGTTCCAGCTGCATGGCGACACCGATGCCGCCAAAGGCCAGCAGCAGCACCAGAGCCAGGCAGGCCGCGATCACGAAGCCCCAGGACCACGACATCGCCAGCGAGGCGAGCGCGCCCACCAGTCCAATCGCTGCAACCACGAGGCCGGGCCGCCCCTGGCCTGCGGCGCGGGCCAGCAGCGCGGTGCGTGCGACATTGGTGAACGAATCCGGATTCGGCGGCGCCGGTGGCACATGCACATAGCGCTTGCGCGCGGACCAGAACACGAGAGTGGCCAGCGCCATCAGGATGCCGGGAATGCCAAAGGCCACCGACGGCCCGTAGTTCTTGAGGAAGACCGGCATCAGCAGCGACGCGAAGAAGGAGCCGAGGTTGATGCTCCAGTAGAAGGCGTCGAACACCACCTTCGCGCGGTTCTTGTTGGACTGGTCGAACTGGTCGCCACAGAACGAGGCCACCAGCGGCTTGATGCCGCCCGAGCCCAGCGCGATCAGAAAGAGGCCGAAGTAGAAGCCCTTGAGGTTATCTTCAAAGTACGCGAGGCAGGCATGCCCCGCCACGTACACGAGGCTGAGCCAGAACACGACGCGGTACTTGCCGTAGAAGCGGTCCGCCAGCCAGCCGCCCAGCAGCGGGAAGAAGTACACGCCGATCACGAAGGTGTGGAACACATGCTTCGCTTCGCTCGCACGGTCCTCCATCGGAATGAACAGCAGCAGGGTGCTGATGAGGAAGGGCGTGAGGATGTTGCGCATGCCGTAGAAGCTGAAGCGCTCCCCGGCCTCGTTGGCGATGATGAAGGGGATCTGGCGCGGCATCGGGCCATTGCCGGTGCTTGTGGCAGCGGCGCTGGCGGCGGCGGTGGTCTCGGATCGTGGCATGGGGTTGTCCCTTGTCGTAAGAATGCAGCGATCCTAATGGACCCGTGTAGCGATGGCAATGAGTGCTAGAGTTCGGTGTAGTTTGACTAGATTAGCACGTCACATACCCTGTAAACCGTTCCCAAACCGGTTTGAGTGATGTATATTCTCTACAATTCTTCACCGGACAGCAAGCCATGAGCACCCCGAAAACCAACTGGTGGCAGGAAGCCATCATTTACCAGGTCTACCCGCGCAGCTATCTCGACACCAACGGCGACGGCGTTGGCGACCTGCCCGGTATCACGCAGAAGCTCGATTACATCGCGAGCCTGGGCGTCGACATCGTGTGGATCTCGCCTTTCATGAGGTCCCCGATGAAGGACTTTGGCTACGACATCTCCGACTACTGCGACGTCGACCCGCTGTTCGGCACCCTGGCGGATTTCGATGCGCTGATCGCCAAGGCGCACAGCCTCGGACTGAAGATCATGATCGATCAGGTGATGTCGCACACCGCCGAGAGCCACCCGGCCTTCGCCGAAAGCCGCAAGAGCCGCGCCAATCCGAAGGCCGACTGGTACGTGTGGGCCGATCCGCTCCCCGACGGGAACCCGCCCAACAACTGGCTGTCCGTGTTCGGCGGCTCGTCGTGGCAGTTCGACGCGCGCCGCAAGCAGTACTACCTGCACAACTTCCTGGCCAGCCAGCCGGACATGAACTTCCACAATCCTGAGGTGCAGCAGTTCCACCTCGATAACCTGCGCTTCTGGCTCGAACGCGGCGTGGACGGTGTGCGCATGGACGCCTGCAACTTCCACTTCCACGACCGCCAGCTGCGCAGCAACCCGGCCGCCACCAAGCGCGATACCGCGACCGTGACGGACGTGAACCCCTACGGCATGCAGCAGCACATCCATGACAAGACGCAGCCGGAGAACGTGGCCTTCCTCCAGCGTCTGCGCCAGCTGCTGGATGAATACGGCGCCGTGGCAATCGGCGAAGTGGGCGCGGACGACGCACTGGCCGTGATGGCGGACTACACCTCCGGCGGCGACAAGCTGCACATGGCCTACAGCTTCAACCTGCTCACGCCGACCTTTTCGGCCGGGTACATCCGCCAGCAGGTGGAAGAGTTCAATGCGCGCGTGAAGGACGGCTGGGCCTCGTGGTCGGTCGGGAACCACGATGCAATCCGTGTGATGACCCGCTGGTCCGGCGGCGACGCGAACCCGCCGGTGCAGCTGGCGAAAATGGTGCTGGCGATGCAGCTGTCCCTCAAGGGCACGCCCTGCCTGTACCAGGGCGACGAGCTGGCGCTGACGGAAGCCGATGTCCCGTACGAACTGCTGCAGGACCCGTACGGCATCACCTTCTGGCCCGAGTTCAAGGGCCGCGACGGCTGCCGCACGCCGATGCCGTGGACGGGCGAAGCGCCCAACGCGGGCTTCACCAGTGGCCAGCCATGGCTGCCGGTGCCGCCGGAACACCTGCAGCGCGCGGCGGCAGTCGAGGACCAGGACCCGGACTCGCCACTCAACTTCGCGCGCCGCTTCATCGCCTGGCGCAAGACCATGCCGCAGCTCACGCGCGGCGAGATCTCGTTCTTCGACGCGCCCGAACCGGTGCTGGCGCTGCGCCGCACGCTGGACGGCGAGCGCACCGTGCTGGCGGCCTTCAACTGCTCCGCCGCGCCGGTGAGCTTCGACTGGGCCGAGGTGGCACAGGCGGACGCCATCGACAGCGTGGGCCTGCAGGGCAGGACGGCCGGCACGCGCGTGACGCTGCCGGCCTACGGCGCCTGGTTTGGCCTGCTGAAGTAACCGCGTCACACACGCAGCCCCCACCCGCGTGGGGGCTTCGCTGCATTTAGGGTTCTTTTAAGAAGCGCAACGCGTTCCGTCTCCCTACAATCGCGTCCTTGCCTGCCACATGACGCAGGCACTCGATGAAGGAAAGACGATGACAACGCAGTCGCAAGACCGCGTGGCCATGCTCGCCTCGATGCTGCTGATCCGCGCATACGAGGAACGGGCGATTGCGCTGCGCGCCGCCGGGTCGTTCCCCGGCATTTGCTCCTCCCTGGGCCAGGAAGCCGCCGCCGTCGGCGTGGTCGGCGCGCTGACCAGCGACGACAAGATCCTCACCAACCACCGCAGTGCGGGCCATTTGCTGGCGCGTGGCGCGGACGCCGGCCGCATGATGGCCGAGTCGATGGGCCGCAGCACCGGCTACTGCAAGGGCCGCAGCGGCTTCCTGCACATCTCCGCCGCGGAGCTGGGCGTGGTGCTGACCTCCACCATCGTGGGCGGCGAACTGTCGCTGGCCACCGGCGTGGCGCTGGCCAAGCAGATGCGCAACGAGCCGGGCCTGGTGGCCTGCTTCTTCGGCGACGGCGCGGCCTGCGAAGGCATCTTCCACGAGTCGCTCAACCTGGCCGCCGTGTGGCAGCTGCCGGTGCTGTACGTGTGCGAGAACAACCAGTGGCAGGCCTACGTGCACCGCACCGAGACCATGCTCGGTGACCCGATCACCGAGTGGGCGCGCGGCTACGGCATGCGCAGCAAGGCGGTGGATGGCAACGACGTGGAAGCCGTGCGCGCCGCCACGCTGGAAGCGGTGGCCTGCATCCGCGACAGCGGCAAGCCTTATCTGCTGGAGCTGAACACCTACCGCCAGCGCGGCCACCTGGAACCGGACGTGCCGCCTGTGTCGCCGGAGCGCGAACGCTGGATGCTGACCGACCCGATCGCGCGCATGGAGCAGCGCATGCTGCATGCGGGCGAGATCGATGCGGCCGGCCTGGCCGAGCTGCGCCAGCAGGCCGATGCCGCCATCGATGCCGCCATCGCCTTTGCGAGCGACTCGCCGTTCCCCGACCCGGCCGAACTCACGGCCGATGTCTACGCCGATTAAACAGGATCCAGAATGTCCCAACTTACGATCAATGAAGCGATCGGCCAGGCCCTGGCCGAAGAGATGCGGCGCGACCCGACGGTGCTGGTGTTCGGCGAAGGCGTCGCCACCAAGCAGGCCACGCTGGTCGAGCAGTTCGGCCCGCGCCGCGTGCGCAACACGCCGCTGGCCGAGGCGATCATCGCCGGTACCGCGGCCGGTGCCGCCGCCAGCGGCCTGCGCCCGGTGGTGGACCTGCTGTTCACGCCTTTCCTGACCTTGTCCATGGACGCCATCTGCAACAGCGCGGGCAAGCTGCGCTACATGTCGGGCGGCCAGTTCGCATTCCCGATGGTGGTGATCGCGCGCAGCGGCAGCGGCTGGACCCTGGGCGCGCAGCACAACCACAACCTGGAGGCGTGGTTCGTGCACAGCCCCGGCGTGAAAGTGGTGATGCCGTCCACGCCCGCCGATGCCAAGGGCCTGCTGCAGTCGGCCATCCGCGACAACAACCCGGTGCTGTTCCTGGTCGACCTGACGGTGGCCGACCAGCCGCACCAGGTGGACGACAAGATCGAACCGATCCCGCTGGGGAAGGCCAGGCTGCTGCGCGAAGGCGCGGACCTGACCATCATCTCGTACTCGAAGGCCGTGCACACCTGCATGGACGCCGCCGCGAGCCTGGCCGCTGCGGGCGTGCAGGCGGAAGTGCTGGACCTGCGCTCGGTGAAGCCGCTGGACGAAGCCGCGATCCTGGCCTCGGCCCGCAAGACCGGGCGCGTGCTGGTGGTGCATGAAGCGGGCCGCATGTGCGGCGTGGGCGCGGAAGTGGCGGCGCTGGTGTCCGAGCAGGCCTTCGGCTGGCTGAAGGCGCCGGTGGTGCGGATCGGCGGGGCGGACGTGCCGCCGCCGTCGAGCTGGGTGCTGGAGCAGGCCTACATGCCGCAGGCCACCGGCATCGTGGAAGCAGGGCTGCGCCTGGCCGCGCAGGACCGCGCAGTGCAGGCGGCCGCATAACCGGCCCCGCCACCAAGAACAAAGGCGCCCATGTGGCGCCTTTGTTTCTCAATTCTCCTTCAAGCGTTCCAGCGGCTTGTCCTTCTGCCGCCATTCGTCGACGCTGACCACATCCCCTGTCGCCGCATCCTCCACCAGGATGCTGTCGCCCGCCGGCGTCACATAGAAGCCCTGCCAGAAGTGGGCGCTCTCGGCGTCGTTCTCCACAAAGCTGTAGGCCTGGTAGCTGCGGCCGTTGATGGTGCGGTTGCCGCTGGAATCGGCCACCACCGCGCCGTGCGCGGCGCCCTTGGACTTTTTCTCGATCCATTCGGACCAGGCTTTCAGCTCGGGCAGCGCCAGCAGCGCCGTCACGGCCTGGTCGGACGGCGGCCTGGTGGCGTTCGCTAGCACGGGTGCGGAGGCGGCTGCAGGGCCCGGTGCAGGCTGCTTCGCGGCGCGGCGGTGCGTGACCGCAGTCCCGGCACTGATCGCCACGACCACGGCGACGATTGCGCCAATTTTCCTGCTTTTGTTATTCATGAAGTAAGCGGCCGTCCTGACAAAGAAGTGGGGACGATACTAAACCAAAGGCAACTCAGCAACAAGGCTGATACAGCCGCGTCTGCCGTGCGCCCCTTTCTTTTTGAAATTGTTTTAATTCAAGAACGTTGTTGAAAGTTCTTTACTTTTTAATATTTATTGAGGTGTTTCATCATGGCAACCCCGAGCGACGATTTCACCGCCAGCACCCAGCGGGCCGGGCGCCTGGCAGTCGGAGCCACCACCAGCGGCCAGCTTGAGGCCCCGGGTGACGCCGACTGGTTTGCGGTGCAGCTGGAGGCGGGCAAGACGTATGCGTTTGGCCTGCAAGGCGAAGTGGGTGGCGGCGGCAGCCTGCCCCTGGTGCCCGGCGCGACCGCGCTGCGCCTGTACGGGCCCGGCATGGATCCACTCGATTCCAGCTTCACCCCTTCGCACAACCTGCCCACGCTGGCGTTCACGCCGCGCACCTCGGGCACCTACTACCTGGCCGTCACCAGCGCGGCGAGCGGCCCCACCGGCACCTACACCGTGAGCGCACGCGAAGGCATGGCGGACGATGTCGGCGATTCCTCGGGCACCGCGACCCGGCTGCTGGCCGGAGAGACCATCAATGGCATGATCGGCACCAGCGGAGACCTGGACGTCTTTCGCGTCAGTATCCAGAAGGGCCACGTGTACACCCTTACGCAGCCGGGCAGCGGCCTGGCGCAGCAGGTGCTGGAAGGGCTGGGCGCGGGCGCGGTGCTGAGTGCCGATGGCGGTTCGGTCACCTTCCGCGCGGCGTACACCGGCGACCTGAATGTGGTCCTGGCGGGACCGGAGGGCAAGACCGGTGGCTACTCCGTGCATTTCGAGGAAGCCGCGGCCGACGATGTGGGCAGTACGCTCGCCACCGCAGGCACGCTTGCTGCCGGCGTCACGCTCAAGGGCCAGCTGGATGCGGCGGACAGCGATTGGTACAAGCTCCCCGCCACCGCGGGCTATGCGTATGCGATCAATGTGTCGGCGGGCGTGGCGCCCACCCTGTCCGTGCTGGGTGCGGCCAGCAGTGCCGCGCTGCCGAATGGCGGAATCTATATCGCGGATGGCCTGCCCGCCTTCCTCGCCGTGGACGGCAGCAAGCCGACGTCGTACGACCTGACGGCCACGCTGCTGGCGGACGACTACCGCAATGCCGCCACCAGCGCGGCGCGCCTGAACAGCACCGTGCAGGGCAAGATCGACTACACGGGCGACACCGACTACTTCACTTTTTCCGTCAAGGCGGGCGAGGTGTATGGCCTCGGCCTCGGAGGCCAGAACGGCACGCTCACGGTCAAGCCGGTGTCCAACGCCACGCTGATCGGCTCCACACCGACGTCCGGGGCAACCGCGGGTTCGCTGGTGTTCCAGGCGCAGGCCGACGGCATGGCGGTGCTCGCGGTGAGCGGCACCGCCACGACGAAGGACAAGCTGGCCACCTACACGCTCACCCGCGCCACGGCCGCCGACGATGCGGCCAATTCCATCGCCGAGGCAACCCCGCTCGCGGTGGACAGCACGGTGTCCGGCGCGATCGGTTCACCGGGTGATATCGACGTCTTCAAGGTCGCGCTGCAGGCGGGGACGACGTACGCGGTGACCACGCCAGCGAATGTCGCGACCCTGCTCAGCGACGGCCATGGCGGTCTGACAGCCGTGGAACCCGGCCAGTGGTTCACCCCCACAGCGACGCAGGAGTACCGCTTCGTACTCGCCGCGCCGGGGCCGGCCAGCTATCAATTTGGCGTGCAGGCCGCAGCCGGCGACGACCTCCCCGCATCGGCGGCGACCACGGCGCGGCTTACGGAGAACGCGGGCGTCACGGTCGCGAGCCAGAAAGGAGACCGCGACTGGGTGGCCGTGTCGCTGGACGCGGGCCAGACCTACCAGGTGAGCAGCACTGGCAGCGGCACGCTGGCGCTGCGCGATGCGACGGGCCAGCTGGTGGCGTCCGCCGTCACCAGTGCGGCGGGTACCCACGTCCTCGATTACACGCCCGCGGCCAAAGGCACGTGGTACGTAGAAGTGGCCGATGGCAGCGGCGACACGCGCCTGGCGCTGAGCCGCCCGGCCGCGGACGACTTCGGCAACACGCCGGCCCGCGCGCAATCGATTGAGGTTGGGCAGACCGTGACCGCGCGCCTGCACAGCGACACCGACGTGGACGCGCTGCGCCTGCACCTGGACGCGGGCCACTGGTACGGCGTGCGCATGACGGACCTGGGCAAGCTGGGTGACGTTCCCTTCGCGTCCGGGATGATCGATATGCTGCAGGTGCAGGCCGATGGCAGCTACGTCCCGTTCCAGGTGCCCGCCAGCGGTGAATTCGAAGCCGCGGCGAGCGGTGACTATGTGCTGGCGCTGCACCGCGCGCCGAAATGGGACAGCACCGGCGCGACGCTGCGCGTGGTGGACATGGGCGCGGACGACCAGGCAGCCGGCGCGCCCGCCGCGGCGCTGGCGGTGAATGGATCCGTCACCGGCAGCGCGCAGGCTGGCGGGGATACGGACAGCTACAAACTCGCCCTCAAGGCCGGCGAGGTGTACACGTTGTCTCTCACCGGCGCCCAGGGCACCGCGCTCGGGCCGAACCAGGGCAGCATCGAGATCCAGCTGGGTAGCCAGCACGGCGCGGCGGCGCTGGGGCAGCCGCTCACCTTCATGGCGCCATCAAACGGCGAGTTCCTCGTCACCACGCACCTGGCTGCGGCCGGGGGCTACACCGTGAACCTGCGCGGCGATGGCGTGGACACAGATGCGCCAGTGCTGACGCCCGCGGCGGAAGGCACGGTGTACCAGCCCGGCCAGGCGATCGACCTGGCATTCAGCGAAAACATCCTGGCCTCGGGCGGCGAGATCACGCTACGCGACGCGAACGGCGGCGTGGTCCAGCAGTTCAACACGGGCAGCAAGGCCTACACCATCCACGACAACCACCTCGTCCTCGATCCCGGCGTGGTGCTGATCCCGGGTGCCACCTACTCGGTGAATATCGCCTTCGGTGCGGTGACTGACCTGGCGGGCAATCCGGCGCTGGTGGCGCAGCAGGTTCCGGTGACCATCGCCGCACCTGCGGCGACGGGCACCACGGGGAACGATGTGCTGGTGGGGACGGGCGTGAGTGGCACGCTGGATGGCGGCGCGGGACGCGATACCGTCTACCTGCCCGAGATCGTGGGTGCGTATGCGGTGCAGGTGTCGAACACCGGCGCTGTCAAGGTGACCGCGCCGGGGCAGGAGGGACAGGTCTTCACCAACGTCGAGCGGATGGTGTTTGCCAACGACGGCTCGGCGCTGGCGTTCGACACCGCGGGCAACGGCGGCCAGGCCTACCGGCTGTACCAGGCCGCCTTCGACCGCGCACCGGACAAGTCGGGGCTGGGCTATTGGATCAATGCCCTCGACCATGGCGCCAGCCTGGCCGCGGTGGCGGACAGTTTTATCCAGAGCGCCGAATTCCGCGGCCTGTATGGCACCGAGACCACCGACACCCAGTTCGTCAACGCGCTGTACGAGAACGTGCTGCACCGGCTGCCCGATGCCTCCGGCGCGCAGTACTGGCTGGACGCGCTGGCCAACGGCCTGCCGCGCGCGCACGTGCTGTTCTATTTCAGCGAGAGCACCGAGAACGTCGCCAACGTGGCACCGGTCATCGGGCACGGCTTCGAGTACGTGCCCTTCCTGTGATGCATCACTTGCCGCAGCAGGGCAGGGTGTTCTGCTGCAGGTAGGCTGCCAGCGCGGGTGACGGTGCCGCCGGTGCGGCGGTGCCGAAGTGGCGGTGCAGCAGGGTCTCCAGCGCGTGCACGTAGGCTTCGCGCGCGATCGGCTTGCGCGGGAAGTGGCCTTCCTCGGGGTCCAGCAGCAGCGTGACGCTGTTGCCATTCTTCTCCTGCAGTGCGGCGGCGTAGGCACGGGTGGCTTGCGCGTCGACCTTGTCGTCCTTGCCGCCGGCGATCAGGTAGAGCGGGCGCTTGACCTGCGCGGCATGGCGCGCGGGGGCGTCGGCGGCGATGGCGTCCATGGCGGCGGTGTCGGTGGTGTCCAGGCCCAGGTAGCGCATGCGCGCGGCTTCCACCGGCACCTGCTGGGCGAGGGCGCGCGCGACCTGCGCGAAATCCGTGGGCGCGGACATCGCCATCCCGAACTGGAACAGCTCCGGTTCCTGCGTCAGTGCGAGCAGCACGGCGTAGCCTCCGAACGAATCTCCCATGATGGCTAAACGTTTTGGATCGCCGATGCCTTGCGCCTGCAGCCAGCGCACGCCGTCGATGATGTCCGTTTGCGCGGGTCCGTTGCCGAAGCGGGCGCCGGGCGCGCGCATGTAGGCGCTGCCGTGGCCCGTGGACGCGCGGAAGTTCGGCATGAAGACGGCGACGCCGCGGCTGGCGACGAGTTGGGCGAGGCTGGAGAAGCCATACTCCATGCGCGCCCACGGGCCGCCGTGGGCCATGGTCAGCAGCGGGACTTTGGATACCATGCGGCCGGGGGGCAGGGTGAGGTAGCCGTGGATGGTGGCACCGTCGCGGGCGCGCCAGGAAACGGCGAGGGTGGGCGCCAGCTGTTCTGCGCCGAGCGGCTGGCCGGCGGCGCGCACCTGGCCCAGGACTTCAGTGACGCCGTGGCTGGTGCGGTCGTACAGCCAGTATTTCGGCTGCGGCTGGCGTGGGCCGTATTCCTCGATCAGCAGGGGGCCGGCGCTGGCCTGGACGGCGATGTTGCTGTCCTTGAAGCGGCGGGCCAGCTCGGCGGCGGTGGTCTGTTCGGCGGGCGCGATCGCGGCCACGTGGCGGGTAGGGGCGGCCAGGCGGGCCAGCAGGGGCATGCCGGTTTCGAGGCTCAGCGTGACGTCGAGCGTGTCGGCGATGGCGTCGGGATCGTCGAACACGGTGCGGCGCTGGGCGCTGGCGGTGTCGAGGTCGACCAGTCCCTTGCGGTTGCGGTCGATGGTGGCCAGCAGTTGGAGATGACCGCCGTCCGGGCTGGCGGCAACCAGGGTGCAGGGTTCGAATTGCGGGCAGCGGGTGAGTTCCTTCCACTCGGTGCCGGCGCGGCGGGCCACGACTTGCGCGCCATCGGGGTCGGACCACAGGGCGAAGGCCACGCTGCCGTCGGGGGCGAGCAGGAATTCATCCAGCGGGCGGCCGGAGTAGATGGTTTCGCTGGTTGCCGCGCTGGCGACGGCGGGGCCGGTGCTTGCGCCGGCGCTGGCGCTGCTCGCCGCGGCCGCGTTGGCGGTGGCGCTGCCTGTGACCGTGCCGGGGCTGGCCTGGGCTGGAATGGCGGGGGACGAGCTACGGGGCGCGCCGGCGGTGCCCGTGGCGGGCGTCACGCGCGTGATGGTTTGGGTGGCGGCGGCAGTGTCGGTGATCAGTGCGGCGTGCGGGCGGACCGGGTCGGCCATCGCGAAGGTGCGCTTCTTTTGCGGCGCGAGGTCGGCGATGCGGGTGGCAGTGCCGGTCGCGCTGTCGATGGCGGTGAGGGCGTCGCCGCTGTCCACGAACAGGATGGTGCCGTCGTGCGACCAGGCCAGCGCTGCTCGGCCCTGGAACTGGGCGAGCTGGCGCGCCGCGGTGGCAGGGGCAGATGCCGCCGTGGATGCCGGGGCCGATGCCGATGCCTTGGCGCTCACCGGCAGCGGCATCACTTTGATGGCGAGGTTCGGCCCATCGGCCTCGATCCACGCGAGCTGGCGGCCATCCGGCGCGAGCGCGGTGTCGCGGATGCGCGCACGACGGGACAGGTCCTGCATCTGCAGCGGCGCGGCCTGCGGCAGGCGCTCTACGGCGTGTACCGCGGTCTTGAAGGACGCATTGGATGCCCCCTGCGGCGCAGGCACGGCACCGGCTGCGGACCCCGCGCTCAAGGCCAAGGTGACCGCCATGGTCGCGGCCACCGCCGCGGCCCGTACGGCCGCGCGCGACTCCGCCGCCGCATGTGGCTGTGCTGTGGCACCAGCGAGTAACGGAGCTTCCGCAGCCAGGTGTGGCCGCGCCGCCGAACCAGCGTGTGGGAGAGACGCCGCATCCGTCGGTGGATGAGACACCGCATCCGCGTGAGGGTGAGACGCCGCAGCCGCGCGGGATGGGCCATGGCCGGGCAAGCCGGTCGGGTACGAGGTGGTCCGGATGATCACGCGGGGCGCGGCTGGCAGGGAGTCGTGCAGTTCGGAAGTCATGTGTATCCTCAGGCGTGAGCGGTGGTGAGTTGTGGGGCCGCCGCAGCGGCCTGCACGTCCCGCAGTTCGCGCGGGTGCAGCACCATCAGCGCGAGCAGGGCAGGGGGGCCAGCCAGCACGCAGGCCACGCACCATACGGCACGGGCGCGTGGGCTGATGCGGGCGGAGCGCGTCCATATCCAGGCGCCGATACCTGCCGCCAGCGCGGCGCACAGCATCGCCACCCACGCCGCCACCGGACGGGGACGCAGCAGCGTGTCCAGCGGGTTCACATCGTGGCTGCCCACGGTGCCGTTATCGACCAGCAGCGACGGCAGCGCCACCAGCGCATCCAGCGCCGGCGACAGCCACCACGCCTTGTGCTCGAACAGCACCGGGAAGTCATGCGTCAGTTCGCGGCGCGCCACTTCGCTGACCTGGCCCGCCGCGTCCACGAACCACGTGGCCTGCATGCCGTTGCCGAAGCCATCCACCATGCGGCGGCCGTACACGAACGAGACCAGCATGCCGCCATCGACCTGCGCCACCTGCGCGCGCGCCAGATCGGCGAAGGGCAGCGGCAGCGGGAGGCTGATGTCCCTTTGCGCGCTGGCCGAACCGGTCGGACGCAGGATCAGGCGGCGGCTGGTGAGGTAGGCCGACTGATTGTCGAATACCGCCACGCCGCCCGTCAGCTGTTCGCCGCCATCGACGTGCAGCACGCGCTGCAGCTTGCCGTCGCCCGCGCTGGCGTAGAGGTTCTGCACGGTGACCATGTAGCCGCGGCGGCGGTTGTCGCGCACGGGTTCGGGCTGCGAGTCGAAGGCCTGGGTATCGCCGACGCCCGCGGGGCCGAACCAGCCCTGCGGCTGGCGGGTGCGCATCTGCAGGCCCTTGAACTGCATGCGGTCGTCGCTGAAGGTCCAGCGCGTGGCGCCTTCCTGGAACCCCAGGTTGCCCTGGGTCGACATGCCGGCGCGGACGGCGAACTGGCGCACGTCCGGTCCCACGTTGGCGTTGTTTTTCTCGTTGAGCGCCGCGCGCCAGGCCGGCGCCCGCGGGTCGGTGGAGGCCGCGAGACCGGCCAGCATGACCTCATGGTCTTCCATGCGCGCCGCTTCGACGAAGCCGCCGCGCGGCACGTGGTCGCCATTCAGCGGATGCACGCCCACCAGCATCTGCCCGACCTGGAACAGGGTCGAGCCGCCCCACAGCAGGGCGAGGAAGAAGCTGGCCGCCAGCGGCACGGCGCTGGCCACGGTGGCGGTGGCATCGGCTCCGGTGGAGCGGTTGGGGCGGAACACGGTGTAGACCAGGAATACCAGCAGCACATTGCACAGCACCGACAGCGCGAGGATGGTGGTCCACGCGGCCATGTGCATGGTGAGCAGCAGCGGCAGCAGCAGGATCACGAAGGCCCAGCGGCTGCGGTGCAGAACCATGTAGGCGCCGGCGAGCCAGGCCGACAGCGCGGACAGCACCAGGAAGGCCACGCCCGCATAGTGGCGCTGGTCCACCACGCGCAGGGTGAAGTGGTCCTGCGAGGCGAGGACGAGGAACATCGGCAGGGCCAGGGCCAGCAGGATCAGCGTGACCGAGGCCAGCCCGATCGCGGCCAGGATGCGCGCGCGGTGCATGGGGCGGTGCTGCAGCCAGATCCAGCGGCTGGGCTGGCGGTAGGTGACAAACTGGTAGGCCGCGAAGCCCAGGCCCGACAGCATCACCAGCAGGTAGAACAGCTGGTGCAGTTCGCGCGGGGCGGCGGCCAGTTCGGTTAATTGGCTGAGCAGGACGAGCACCAGCAGGGTGGCGACCGCGTAGATTGCGGCACCGGTGCGGAAGCGGCGCAGTTCGGAGAGATAGAGGTCGAGCATGGTGAGACTCCTCAGGCAGCGCGGCGCGCGCCGGCGTGGCCGTGGGCCAGAAAGGCATTGACGGCGCGGTCCAGGCCCAGTGGCATGCAATGGACCGTGCGGGCGCCGAGCAGCTTGACGCGGGCGCCGAAGGTGTCGTCCTGGTCGAAGACGACGATGTGCGTGAGGCCCTCGATAGGCTGCACCTGCAGCACGCCGGGCAGCTGCCACACGTCCGGCGCCTTGAACGGAAATTCGGCAACCCACAGCTGCACGCGTTCGCAGAAGTCGGCGGGGCCGTTCATGTAGCGCAGGGCGCCGCGTTCCAGGATCACCAGGTTGTCGGCCACGCGCTCGATCTCGTCCATCTGGTGCGAGCAGTAGACGATGGTGGAATCGTCGGCGGCGTTGGTGAGCAGCAGGGCTTCCAGGAAGGCGCGCTTGGCGACGACGTCCAGGCCGAGCGTGGGCTCGTCGAGGATCAGCAGCTCCGGGCTCTGGGCCAGCGCGAGCGCCAGGTTCAGGCCCGCGCGTTCGCCGCGCGAGAGCTGGCCGACCTGCTGCTCGGGGAGCACGTTGAAGTGGCGCAGCACTTCATCGTAGCGGCCCTGGTTCCATTGGGCCGCGTACTGGTGCTGCTGCATGCGGGTCAGGTCGCGCACGCGCATCCAGGTGGGCATGGTGTGTTCTTCGTTGACGAAGCCGATGCGGCCGCGCAGGGCCGGCGTCAGCTGGGCGCTGTCGTGGCCCAGCACGCGCGCCTGGCCGGAGCTGGCGGCTTCAAAGCCCAGCAACACGCGGAACAGGGATGACTTGCCCGCGCCGTTGGCGCCGACGAAGGCGTGGATGCCGCCGCGCGGGAGCTTGAGGGTGAGGTGGTCGAGGGCGAGCTTGCGCTTGTAGTACAGGCACAGCTTGTCGGTGTCGATGGCGTAGTCGTTCATGGCGGCGCTCAAGCGGATTTCTTGGGGGCGAACCGGGACAGTTCGTCGGCCACGCGGTCGACGACTTTCTCGGCGGGGAAATCGAGGCCGATCACGTCGCCGACGAAACGGTCGACAGCTTCATCGAGGCGGCGGGTGCGTTCGGCGTTGGACAGGCGCTGGCGCTGCTGGGCCACGAACACGCCCAGGCCCTGGCGGGATTCGAGCCAGCCTTCGGTGGTCAGTTCGGCGTAGGCCTTCGCGACGGTGTTCGGGTTGACCGACAGCTGCGTGGCCAGCCCGCGCACGCTGGGCAGCGCCGCGCCGGCTGTCAATTCGCCGCCGGCGATGGCCCGCTTGATGCCATCGGTGATCTGCCGGGCGATCGGGCGTGGGTCACCGGTGACGACCTGCAGCATGAGGGGAGTGGTACGGGACATGGAACCTCCGGCGGGAATGAATGGCGATGGTGGACGAGAGGCGCGCTGCGCTTACCACATGAGCACGCGCTCGGCGGGCGGCAGGTACATGCGGTCGCCGGGCTTGACGCCGTAGGCCTCATAGAAGCCAGGCTGGTTGCGCACGGTGCCGTTCACGCGCGCCATGGCCGGTGCGTGCGGATCGCTCTTGATCTGCTGGATCTGGGCGGGCTCGCGCATCTTCATGCGCCACACCTGGGCCAGGCCGGCGTAGAAGCGCTGCTCGCCGGTCAGGCCATCGATCACGCGGGACGGTTGGCCCTGGAGCGACAGCTGGTAAGCCTTGTAGGCGATCGCCAGGCCCGCATTGTCGGCGATGTTCTCGCCGATGGTCAGCTTGCCATTGACGTGGTAGCCCGGCACCGGCTCGAAGGCGTCGTACTGGCGCACCAGCGCCTGGGCCTTGGCCTCGAACCTGGCGTGGTCTTCCGGGGTCCACCAGTCGCGCAGGTTGCCGGCGCCATCGTAGCGCGAGCCCTTGTCGTCGAAGCCGTGGCTGATCTCGTGGCCGATCACCGCGCCGATCGCCCCGTAGTTGACGGCGTCGTCGGCCTCGGGATCGAAGAACGGCTTTTGCAGGATCCCGGCCGGGAACACGATCTCGTTCTGCTCGCCGTTGTAGTACGCGCTGATCGCCTGCGGCGGCAGGTGCCATTCGTTGCGGTCGATGGGGCCTCCCAGCTTGGCGACCTGGCGCCGGGTGTTGAACTCCTCGGCGCGCATCAGGTTGCCCACCAGGTCGTCCTTCGTGATGGCCAGGGTGCTGTAGTCGGTCCATTGGCCGGGGTAGCCGATCTTGTTGACGACCGTGCCCAGCTTGGCGAGGGCGGCCTGCTTCGTGGCCGGGCCCATCCAGTCGAGGCCCTGGAGCGAGGCGCGCATCGCGGCCAGCAGGTTGCGCACCATGGTCTCGACACGCGCCTTGTGCGCGGCCGGGAAGTGCTTTTCCACGTACAGCTTGCCCACCATTTCGCCCAGCGACTGTTCGATGGTGGAGACGGCCTGCTTCCAGCGCGGCGGGGCCTGGGTGACGCCGGCCAGGGTGGTGCGGTAGAAGCCGAACTGCTCATCGGCGAAGGGCTTGGACAGGAACGCCGCGTAGCCGCGCACCGTGCGCCACGTCATGTAGGCCTTCCACGTCTCGAGCGGCACCTGCGGGGCCAGCGCGGCGAAGGCGGTCAGGTAGGACGGCTGGCTGACGATCACATAGCTGCTGCGCTGGGCGATGCCGGCGGCCGTCAGGTAGGCCTGCCAGTCGAAGCCCGGGGCCAGCTGCGGGAGGGCGGCGATGTCCACCTTGTTGTAGGTCTTGATGGGGTCGCGGTTATCGGCGCGCGACCACTGGATCTGGGCCAGCCGGGTTTCCAGCTCGACGATGGCGGCGGCATGGGTGGTGGCCTGGGCGTCGCCCGCCAGCGCCAGGGTACGCGTCACGTGCTCGCCGTACTTGGCCTTGAAGCCGGCCAGGCGGGCGTCGTCCGCCTTCAGGAAGTAGTCGCGGTCGGGCATGCCGAGGCCGCCTTGGGTGAGGTCGGCGACGTAGCGGGTCGAGTCCCGGTTGTCCTGATGGATGACGAAGCCGACCGGGGCGCCGACGCCGCGCAGCTGGGCATGGGCGCACCAGACGGCAAGCTCGGCGTGGCTGGCGATGGCGGCGATGCGTTTTAGTTCGCCCTGCAGGGGGGCGAGGCCCAGAGCGTTGATTGTGTTCTCGTCCATGAAGGACAGGTAGAGGTCGCCGATCTTGCGGGCGTCCGAGCCGGCCGCGGCCGGGCCGGACGCGGCCTGCTCGACCAGTTCCTTGAGGCGTGCCTGCGTCACTTCGCCGACCATCGCAAAGCTGCCCCAGCTGGGGCGGTCGGCGGGGATCTCGGCGGTTTTCAGCCAGTGGCCATTCAGGTGGGCGAAGAAATCGTCCTGGGCCCGCACGGCCGGGTCCACATGGCTCAAGTCGATGCCGGAGCGGGCCGGGGCAGGGGCCGCGACGGGCGCGCCGGCATGGGCGGCCGCGCTGAGGACGGTCAGGGTAATCACACCGGCTAGCAACTTCTTCACTGCATTCTCCACTGGGTTGGCGGCACCACGGTGTGGTGCTGTACTAGTACAGGTGGTACAGTACCCGTGTTGCCCGTCAGCCGTCAAGCGCTCGTTGATGCATATGCCGATCAGGTGTATTTTTTGATTCGGTTGTTTGCTGGCCTGATCTCTACGTATCGGAGGCGCATATGCGCACCATCAGTTTCTCGGAGGCGCGCGAAAGCCTGGAGTCGCTTATCGACGAAGTCGTCGAAGGAACAGACGTCACGGTGATTACTCGAACCGATGCGCCCGGCGCGGTCGTGATGTCGCTCGACTATTACAACGGCCTGATGGAAACGATGTATCTGCTCAGTTCTGCGGAAAACGCGGCGCATCTGGCCAAATCGATGGCGCAGGCAAGAGCAGGGCAGGTACACCCGCGCGAACTCATAGACGTACCGGACACCGAAGGGGAGCCCGATGCGCACACTTCTGTTCACCGAGGAGGGCTGGAATGACTATCTCTACTGGCAAGGGCAGGACAAGAAGAACGCAGCTCACCATCGTTTCTTGTCGGGGCCATTACGGCAAGAAGTAGAAAAGGCCGCCAAAGCAAAACATCAGGCGTGCATCTCTCTTTGTTATCAGTCGCCCAGCCCTTTCGCCAGGACTTCTGCAACGACCGTGTTGAGATCCTGCCCGCGTTCGGTTGCGCGGTCCTGCAGGCGCTTCACCAGTTCGCTATTGATCTTGACTGCAAACGGCACCAGGCCGAGCGCCTGGTCCAGCTTGCGCTGCTCGCGCTTGTCGATGGCGGGGGCCGCCGGGGTGCCGCCGAAGCGGCCAGCGCTGGGGCCGGTCATCTTGTTCATGAGCTTTTTCGCGTCGCTCTTGGCCAGGTCAGTCTTCTTCATGTGGGTATCCATTCGTGAGCGTGAAAAAAAAGGCGGCCGAAGCCGCCTTTCTTGAGGTGCCGGACTGGCAGATTACATCATGCCGTCCATGCCGCCCATGCCACCCATACCGCCCATGCCACCCATACCGCCAGCGGCCGGCTTGTCTTCGACCAGCTCGGAGACCATGCAGTCGGTGGTCAGCATCAGGCCGGCGATCGAGGCCGCGTTCTGCAGTGCCGAACGGGTCACCTTGGCCGGGTCCAGCACGCCCATCTCGACCATGTCGCCATAGGTGTCGTTGGCCGCGTTGTAGCCGAAGTTGGTGGTCGACTGCTCCAGCACCTTGGCCACCACCACCGACGGCTCGCCGCCCGCATTGGAGACGATCATGCGCAGCGGCTCTTCCATCGCGCGCAGCACGATCTTGATGCCGGCGTCCTGGTCCGGGTTGTCACCCTTGATCGACAGCTTGGCGCGGGCGCGCAGCAGGGCCACGCCGCCGCCCGGGACGATGCCTTCTTCCACCGCAGCGCGGGTGGCGTGCAGTGCGTCTTCCACGCGGGCCTTCTTCTCTTTCATCTCGACTTCGGTCGCAGCACCGACCTTGATCACCGCCACGCCGCCGGCCAGCTTGGCCACGCGCTCCTGCAGCTTCTCACGGTCGTAGTCCGAGGTCGCTTCTTCGATCTGCACGCGGATCTGCTTGACGCGCGCTTCGATGTTCGAGGCCGAGCCGGCACCGTCGATGATGATGGTGTTTTCCTTGCCCACTTCGATGCGCTTGGCCTGGCCCAGGTCGTTCAGCGTGATCTTTTCCAGGGTCAGGCCGACTTCCTCGGCGATCACCTGGCCGCCGGTCAGGATCGCGATGTCTTCCAGCATGGCCTTGCGGCGGTCGCCGAAGCCCGGAGCTTTCACGGCGCAGGTCTTCAGGATGCCGCGGATGTTGTTGACCACCAGGGTCGCCAGCGCTTCGCCTTCGATGTCTTCAGCGATGATCAGCAGCGGACGGCCGGCCTTGGCCACTTGCTCCAGCACCGGCAGCAGGTCGCGGATGTTGGAGATCTTCTTGTCGTACAGCAGGACGAACGGGTTCTCGTGGATTGCGACCTGCTTGTCCGGGTTGTTGATGAAGTACGGCGACAGGTAGCCGCGGTCGAACTGCATGCCCTCGACGATGTCCAGCTCGTCGTTCAGCGACTTGCCGTCTTCCACGGTGATCACGCCTTCCTTGCCGACTTTTTCCATCGCTTCAGCGATGCGCTCGCCGATCGAGGCATCGGAGTTGGCGGAGATCGCGCCGACCTGGGCGATTTCCTTGGAGGTGGTGCAGGGCTTGGCGATCGCCTTCAGCTCTTCCACAGTGGCGGCGACGGCCTTGTCGATGCCGCGCTTCAGGTCCATCGGGTTCATGCCGGCGGCCACGAACTTCATGCCTTCGCGGACGATGGCCTGGGCCAGCACGGTCGCGGTGGTGGTGCCGTCACCGGCGTTGTCGGAGGTCTTGGAAGCGACTTCCTTCACCATCTGCGCGCCCATGTTCATGAGCTTGTCTTTGAGTTCGATTTCTTTCGCGACCGAGACACCGTCCTTGGTGACGGTCGGGGCGCCGAACGAGCGCTCCAGGACCACGTTGCGGCCTTTCGGACCGAGGGTGACTTTGACTGCGTTGGCGAGGATGTTCACGCCTTCGACCATCTTGGCGCGCGCTGCGTCGCCGAACACTACGTCTTTAGATGCCATGTTCTGTTACTCCGTATTTGAATTCGAGTTGGGTAGGGGAGTGGCTTACTGCTGGACCACGGCCATGATGTCTTCTTCGCGCATCACCAGCAGCTCTTCGCCGTCGACCTTGACGGACTGGCCGGAGTACTTGCCGAACAGGACGCGGTCGCCGACTTTCACTTCCAGCGGACGCACGGAGCCGCCTTCGAGGATCTTGCCGTTGCCCACAGCCAGCACTTGGCCCTGGTCCGGTTTCTCAGCCGCGGCATCGGGAATGATCAGGCCCGAGGCGGTTTTGGTTTCCTGGTCCAGACGTTTGACGATCACGCGATCGTGCAAGGGGCGAAGGTTCATACAAAACTCCTTAGTTGGATGAGGTTGTGTGTTCTGTCGTTCTGGCCGGTTGGCCGGGGAGAAGATGCTTGTTAGCACTCTCCGTCAACGAGTGCTAATTATAGGGACGGGGTAGGACGTTTTCAAGACTTCATGTTGGCCAATTCCTACGATCAGCCGGGATGGGGTCGTCTTTACATGGTGAACGGCAGCGGCAGCATGCCGAATTCCTCGTCCAGCTCGCCGATGCGGTCGAGCAGGGCCTGGAGGCCGTCGTCGAGCAGGCCGAGGCCGGCCGCGTCCATCTGGGACAGGGCGGTCGGCAGCAAGCCGCGCGCGGGGCGCGGGGC